>NZ_RHJM01000021.1:0-23041 GCF_004212315.1 Escherichia sp. E10V5 | reverse complement strand
GTTTTCAGGGAGGAGATCAGATACACGTCTACACGGTTAGGTATGCCTCGACCTTCCGACTTATCCAAATCTTCTTTTTGCCGATAATTTATTAAACAATATAAGTAATCTGTGAGGTGATGCTATGAACGATTATGAAGCACTAGAGAATATGATGAAAGAGATTCAGCAAATCGTCTCGTTTCATGCCGGAGCCGAAACGAGAGTCCAGACCAGAGTGACTATCAGGAGTAACGATGATAAGCACATTTTAATAAACATAGGTGAAATTTCAGACATAGATATTCATTTTAAAAATCCTGTTATGAAATAGAGTTACTCCACCTTTTGTTAGTCAAAATGTCTGAATTTGTCATATCATACGCTTTCTGGCGATGGAACAGACATAATTGCGATAATGCTTCATGTGGTACATTTTTAGCTTTTATGTCTGAAATTGATATCTGCATAGTATTGTATTCAATGGTTATTTCTGGTATTTAAACCAAGAAAGCTGATATATCCATTTTATAAAAACTTGTTTTATCAGTAGAAATTTTATTGCGTTAATAAATGTCCTGGTTGTTAAAATTATTTTCTTTTCACTTTCTGCACTCTCCGGATTCTATTACTCCTGTCATTACTGAAGAGCTGTTCTTATGCCTGGTAATGTGAATACATGAACTGTTGCTGATAATCTCTAAACCGTGATTAGCCTTTCTTTATGTACTCATATCACAGCATTAACTTTATTCTCACTTGTTGTACAATGTAGTAACTTATTTTGTGCCTGATCAGGCCTGGTAAAGTATCAAGAGCCCCGCGGGATAATCTGAAACTGTTATGCTACAAAAGATGTCATATACCTTTTCTACGTTGCAGCAGCGCTATCTAAAGTTCTATTGTAGCTTGGTTCAATCTTTCTCTCAGTCTGAATCCCGGGCAATAACAGAGCCACTAGCTTCTTCTGTAGTGCAATGAAAAGAGTATCGAATGAATATTAATACACGGCAATTATTTGTGTTGTCGACGCTTGCCGGGACAGTTCTGACGACCTCAATACCCGTTTATGCGACAACGGCAAAAGATCAAACACTGGTGATAACTGGGCATAAACCCGTGGCTGCCCCTGAACTTACCCTAGGGGATACATTAACGCTGGAACCTAAATTCAGCGATCCTGATGGTGATACTGAAGATACTTCTCCATCAGGGACGACGTATCAGTGGCAGGTGGAAACGTCCCCAGGGCAGTGGGAGGATATTCCAGGACAGACCACGACCCAATACACACCCTCTTCAACAAATAAAGGTCATGTACTACGCGCGCAAGTCACAGCGCGAACAGACAGTAATAATACCATTCCCTTTGAGGGGGATGCGATTGCCTCAGGTTCTGTTGATACCTACAGCGTAATCAGCAGTACAAAGTCATCATTGCCAGATTGTGTTGGGCTGGCCGATACCGATATTAAATGCAGCGTGACGTTGATCAATAGCCTCGGCGAACCTGTCAGTAATGCGATTGTTGATATTAAGCCGGGATATTCTGCAAAAACAACCTCAGGGACCACGGATAGTAGCGGTCAAACGACCGTTATTGTGCACCCGGATAAAGTCGTTGATGCTGCGGAGGATAAAGAGGCTGAATCTGTGATAACCGTTAATAATGTTGAGGTCTTACCCAGGATAAAAGTCAAGGTTACACCGATAGTCGAGCTGTACGATAAAATAAGCAATAAAGCCAGAGACTGGTCTGGGCTTATTGCACATGGTGCTTATTTACCGATTAACAGTACCGTGGGTTTCGCAAGCGCAAATGGGAAAAAACTGGATAGTCATCGTTGGAAAGTTGAAGGTGTGACCCCTGCCGGCGAACAAAAAATCGTATTAGATGCAACAAATACGGAAATTCAGATTACTGATAAACCAGGTGTCGGTATGGAAGGCTCAATGAAATTTACTGATACTATGACGGGCATTGTACAAATGTCTCAATCATTTCGTTTTATGAGCTATGTTAAATTTTCTAATGTAATCGTATCACCATATGCTGGTATTGAAAATGTTTGTATAAATTCGGCGGAAGCAAAAGCGTTAGGTTCTAACGACGGGCTGGCAAGAAATGATCTGTTTAATTGGGATTATGATGGACTGCATGAAGGGGCGCTTTGGGCAGGGATTTCCTATTTGCCAAATACGCTCGACGGTGCTTATCGATATGGTGGTACTGGGCGCTATAGCTGGGTTCATATAATACAAGGGGTATACGCAGACTCCCCATTGAAACAAACAAGTAGTGTGCCTTCGCCAACTGATGTTTTATGCCGTTAATATTTATTATTCTATTTTTTAGTGACCGCACATGCGGTCACTTCTTTCAATAAAATCTGTCAGTATGAAATCAACATTCCGGTTAATACTAAACCGAATCGTGTTGCAGACCCTTCTTTTCCCTCTCACGTATTTCAGTCGTTATCATTAATGTCATATGCTGTAGCGAAAGCAGAATGCCGTCTACCGTATCTCTTGAATCCATAATTCACTTCTTAAACTGTAATATGTTGCTACGCGAAAAATAAATAATCATTTTAAAACAACAAGTTGCATCTTAAATTCGCAATTTAAAATAATATCACATCAAAATTGGATAATCCTGTCATAAAGTTCAGTGATGCAAGTGAGGTGTAACAGCATTCACTAACCGGCACACGAAGAACTACTGTTCACTATTTTAGCCCGGTTGTGAAAGCGCAGAACAGAGCTAACGGTGGGGATATCTCTCGCCACAGTGATTCACATAAGGGAGCTATGGTGAATATGATTAATACACAGGAACGTTATACTACTTTCCAGTTTGGTGATTTCTCTTTTACAAACGACGGTTTTTTATGTTGCGGAGCGGAAGAAGTTTATCTGCCGCCTAAAGAAGCTGGCGTGCTTAAGGTTTTATTAGCGAATGCAAAACGCGTGGTCAGTAAACATAAAATTATTAATGATGTCTGGTCTTCTGCGGTTAGCGACGAGTCGCTGACGCGAAGCATTTACCGTATTCGTAATGCACTTGGGCAGAATAAAGAAAATATCTTTATTGAAACTGTTTACGGTAAAGGATACAGATTCGTCATAGACGTTAACGCCACAGTATCAGATGCCCATACAAAAAACAGTGGATATCAGACACCCTGTCACGCTGTACAGTTAATGGCAGAAAAACGCACGTTAGCCGGTTATGAATTTGCGGCGTCAGATGCGGTCTATTACGCAGCATCGAAAACAAACCGCAACTGTAGCCAATGTGATTTTCTGAAAGAGTTAATCTCTGCGCTTAATAGTGATTTTCCGCTAAGAGAATAATTCGACTTCTCATACCCATCGACGCACTGGACGGTGGGTACTTGCCATGTTAAAGCCAGTCCTCACGATTGTGAGCCGTAGCCTATTGTTAATTGATTTCTCACCACCGTCATGGAGGGTATTAACTGCCCTTTATAGCGCACGTTATAAATAAAGTGAAAAACGCCGCCTGCCGATAAATGACGAACTGGTGTTAAATGGCCGGCGAGAGCGGGCAGGGGCTGACACCAGGTCGTACTGCATAAATTGATTTCCAGTCCCTGTGGCGGTGGAGTAAGAAGATTTATTTTCCACGTAATATATTTCACGGGCGCGTTACGTGGTACGACGGTGGGGGCGTGAAGAACACGCCCAACCAGTAATTCTTCGCCTGTAGTCAGCGTGCCACCGCTGCTCTGCTGGCTCCAGCTTCCTGCGGAAGCCAGGCATAATGACGAATGGAGCGCCAGCAGCAGAAATGCTGTATTAATGGCTTTCATTATTTTTGTCCGCCGATGCAGGTCGACATATGTAACATTCGGTCATGTGCAATCTCCTGCGTAGACAACACTACCAGCTGTGGGTAAATCCGGCGCAGAAAACGGGAAAGCATGGTTCTGAGCGGTGGCGCGACAAGCAGTACCGGCGGAATATTACGCGAGTTTTGCTCAAGGATAGCCTGTTCTGTCTGGCGGATCAGGCTGTCTGCAATACCCGGTTCAATGATGCTGTTGTTCTGGATTGCCTGCAGGAGAATCTTCTCAAGGTTGCTGTCGAGGCCAATCACGTCGATATCTTTATTATTACGGAACCAATGTTGGGTAATTGCCCGACCGAGGCGGCTACGGATTTGAGCGGTTAAATCATCAGGGTCGGTGATTGTTGGCGCAAATTCAGCCATCGTATCGATAATTGTGCGCATATCACGGATAGAAACTTGTTCCACCAGGAGATTTTGCAGCACTTTATGGAACAGCGTTAAAGAGATCACGCCAGGAATTAAACCATCTACCAGGCGCGGCATATCTTTTTCAAGGCGATCGAGCAGCAGTTGGGCTTCATTGCGGCCAAACAGTTCGCCAGTGTGCTGGGTAATCAGATGATTCAGGTGCGTTGCTACGACGGAGGCCGGGTCTACTACGGTATAGCCCTGTACCTGGGCCTGCTCACGCTGTACTTCATCAATCCACCATGCCGGGAAACCAAATGCCGGGTCTTTACACGGTGTTCCGTCCAGATCACCTTCGGCGCAGCCTGGGTTAATTGCCATCCAGCGTTCAGGGTGAATCGTGCCATGACCAATTTCCACGCCTTTCAGCAGGATACGATAACTGCCTGGTTCAAGGCTCAGATTGTCACAGATGTGTACAGACGGCGGGAGAAAACCCATTTCATGCGCAAAGTTTTTACGCAGGCCACGGATACGCGTCAGTAGCTGACCGTTTTGATCGCTATCAACCAGCGGAATTAAACGGTAGCCCACTTCCAGCCCCAGTACGTCTTCAATCTGTACGTCTGCCCAGGAGGCTTCGGCTGTAGCGTGAGCGGCTTCAGCGTGGATTTCGTCACGCGTTTTATCTTCTTTGCTGGCCGACTGATTATTCTCCTGGCGACCGCGTAACCACCAGGCTAACCCCAGCAGTGCAGCGGTAAAGAGCAGAAATACCAGATTAGGCATACCAGGGATCAACCCAAGCAGACCGATTACGCCAGCCGCCAGCAGCATTACCTGAGGATTGTGGAACAACTGACCCACCATTTGCTCCCCGACATCCTGTTCGGTCGCTACGCGCGTCACAATAACACCGGCAGCGGTGGAGATTATCAGGGCAGGGATCTGGGAAACCAGACCGTCGCCAATGGTTAACAGGGTATACGTTTCACCGGCTTGTCCGATCGCCATGCCGTGTTGCAGAACACCGATAGCGAGGCCGCCGATGATGTTAATGGCCATAATCATCAGGCCCGCGATGGCATCGCCGC
This sequence comes from Escherichia sp. E10V5, assembly GCF_004212315.1. NCBI lineage: Bacteria > Pseudomonadati > Pseudomonadota > Gammaproteobacteria > Enterobacterales > Enterobacteriaceae > Escherichia > Escherichia sp. E10V5. The sequence goes on along the minus strand of NZ_RHJM01000021.1, from coordinate 17,743 downwards.
GCACGAATTTACTGGCACCATCCATTGAGCCGTAAAAGTCGGATTCCTGGGTCACTTCGTTACGACGGCGCTTGGCTTCGGCTTCACCGATCAGACCGGCGTTAAGGTCGGCGTCAATGGCCATCTGCTTACCTGGCATCCCGTCGAGAACGAAGCGAGCGCCCACTTCGGCAATACGTCCGGCACCTTTGGTGATAACCATAAAGTTAATGATGATCAGAATCGCGAACACCACGATGCCGATAGCAAAGTTACCGCCTACCAGAAAATGACCAAACGCCTCCACGACGCGACCCGCCGCTGCAGCGCCGGTGTGGCCTTCCATCAGGATGATACGCGTCGAAGCAATGTTCAGCGCCAGTCGAAGCAGGGTGGCAAACAGGAGGACCGTCGGGAATGCCGAGAACTCCAGCGTGTTTTTGGTGAACATGGATACGAGCAGGATCATCAATGAAAGGACGATATTGAACGTAAACAGGGTGTCCAGAAGAAACGCCGGGAGCGGCAGGACCATCATGGCGAGGATCATCATGATCAGCACCGGGCCGGCCAGTATTCGCCACTGGGTATCTTTCAACTGTGGTAAACGTAATTTAGTGGCGATATCAGACATCGGTATTCATCTCGTGGTTAAAATCCAGTTTTTCCGGTACAGGAAGGTTCCGGGGTGGTACGGGTTTGGTTTCGCCGGTGTGGCGCCAGCGACGCAGGCTGTAGACCCACGCGAGCACTTCTGCCACCGCGCTATAAAGTTCTGTTGGGATCGGTCTGCCAATCTCGCTGTGTCGGTAAAGCGCACGCGCCAGCGGTGGCGCTTCCAGCATCGGGATCTTATGTTCTTTCCCCAGCTCTCTGATGCGCAGCGCGACTTCCCCTGCGCCTTTGGCCAGCACGATTGGTGCGCTCATACTGTTTTCTTTGTAGGACAGGGCGACGGAGTAGTGCGTTGGGTTGTTGACAATCACATCCGCCTCAGGCACATCGGACATCATGCGGCTTCTGGCGATAGCGCGCTGCATCTGCTTGATTCTGTTCTTGATGTGCGGATCGCCTTCCTGCTGCTTAAATTCATCGCGTATTTCCTGGCGGGTCATACGCAGCTTTTTCAGGTTGCTGAAGATCTGGTTAAAAATGTCATAGCCAACCATCGGGATAATGCACAGCAGTACCATCATCAGGCAGTGCAGAATCAGGTCCATCGCGCGGCCAATCGCTTCAGGCAGTGGAGCACTCACTAACTGGATGAAATGCTCTTTATTATTAGTAAGATACAAAGTACAGCCTGTTCCTACTAAAGTAACTTTCAGACATCCTTTTAATAATTCAGCGACCATTTGCCCTGAAACCATCCGTTTCATTCCTGAAAGTGGATTTAAGCGTTTTAAATCTACTTTCAGGCCACCGCCCAGGTGAAGCCCACCAATCAGTAATGGCGAGGCAATCCCCACTACAAACAGCCCAAGCAGAAAGGGCATCAATGCCTGAATCATCATTACCAGCATGTCGTAAAGCTGGTGAATCATGCTTAACGGGTCCTCAATTTGATGTCTGTTGAGGGTTAACCCGGAATGCAATAACTGTAATAACGTGCGGGCAAGGTTTTCTCCGCTACCCGTCATCAGCGACCAGCCTGCTAACAGAATCAGCAGGGAGGTGAGTTCTCTGGAACGAGGAATCTGCCCTTTTTTCCGCGCTTCTTCTTTTCGGTGAGCTGTGGGCTCTTCTGTTTTTTCCTGATCGCTTTCTTCTGACATACACCTGCCTGGGTCTGGTTCCTCTGCTAACCGCGTTAGTTCTGGTTATCAGAGGAAAATGACATTACATAGATTAAAAGCCGAGACTCTGGAGAAGGTCATCAACCTGGCCCTGGGATGTCATTACACCTGCCTGGGTCTGATCGATTTGTGGACCATTAATTAATGAATTAGCGACTTCTTTCGTCGGTACAGTCTCTTCAGGAATGTTATCTACGAGTACCCGAATCAACTCTTTTTCGACAACTTCAATAATGGTCATCATGCGCTGGATAACCTGACCGGTCAGATCCTGAAAGTCCTGCGCCATCATGATTTCCATGAGTTGATTATTGGTTTTACCGGCCAGACTGGTCGCCTGTTTCAGATAATGCCGGGTATCTTTTACCAGTTCACGGGCTTCCGGCAGTTCAACAGGCGCATCAAACCAGGCATCCCAGCGTTGTGTTAACTGTTCAGCTCCGCTGGAGATAGCGTCCTGCATCGGTCTTGTTTCTTCCACACTGTTCAGCACACGCTCCGCAGCCTGCGATGTTTTCTTTGCCACATAATTCAGACGTTCGCGGGCATCAGGGATCGCTTCAGCCGCATCCATGATGGTTCGCTCAAGGCCAAGACTGACCAGACTATCCCTTAGCATCCGTGTGATATTACCAATACGGGTAAAGACGTCTGGATCGTGATTCTTTGGTGGCAGTTGCGCAGACGCGGTCATGATTATCCCCCGAGCTTCTCAAAGATTTTGTTCAGCTTTTCTTCAAGAGTGGCTGCGGTAAAAGGCTTAACCACATAACCGCTGGCACCGGCCTGCGCTGCGGCAATAATGTTTTCCTTCTTCGCTTCTGCGGTAACCATCAGCACAGGCAGCGCTTTAAGCGCACTATCCTGGCGAATTTCATTCAACAGCTGCAAACCGTCCATGTTCGGCATGTTCCAGTCACTAATGACAAAATCGAATGGTTCTTTTTTCAGACGCGTCAGCGCGTCATGACCATCCTCCGCTTCGTCAACATTGTTGAAGCCGAGATCTTTAAGGAGATTGCGGACAATGCGACGCATGGTGGCAAAGTCATCAACAACGAGGAAACGTAAATTCTTATCTGTCATGGTATATCCTGAAAAATTTCTAAGTACGAAATAGGCTGTTAAATACGGCGAGACTGCCCGGTTATGTTATTGAGAATTTGTTGGCTCATATCATCGAGGTCGGCGACTTCTGTTACCGCCTCTAAAGCCACTGCTTCACGGGGCATACCGAATACCACACATGAACGTTCGCTCTGGGCGAGGGTTCGGGCGCCTGCGTTACGCATCGCCAGCAGACCTTTCGCACCATCGTTACCCATACCCGTCAGGATCACACCGACGGCATTTCGTCCTGCGACTCGGGCAACGGATTCAAACAGCGTATCTACCGACGGACGATGGCGGTTAACAGGCGGCGTATCGCTAAGTTTGATATGGTAGTTAGCCCCGCTACGTATTAACTCCATATGTCTGCCGCCTGGCGCGATATAAGCATGACCGGGTAGTACGCGGTCATCATGCTCTGCTTCCTTTACGGACAGCAGGCAGGATTTATCCAGACGCTGGGCAAAAGAACGGGTAAACCCTGGTGGCATATGTTGTGCGATGACGATTCCCGGACATGTCGGCGGCATTGGCAAGAGGACATGGCTTAATGCTTCCGTACCACCGGTAGAGGCGCCAATGGCAATAATTTTTTCACTGCCAATAAGCGGGGCGCGAATAACGGGAGGAACTGTTCTTTTCTGGAAACTCCGCACGCTTGCCGCGATACGAATTTTGTCAGCGATCATATCGCTGTATTTTTCCATCCCTTCCTGAAGTCCTTGCTGAGGTTTAGTAATAAAATCTACGGCGCCCAGTTCCAGTGCTGCAATAGTGATATCAGAGCCTTTGCTGGTCAGTGAAGAAAGCATTAATACCGGCATTGGACGCAGACGCATTAAACGTTCAAGAAAATCCAGACCATCCATGCGCGGCATTTCAACGTCCAGCGTCAGTACATCCGGGTTATGTTGTTTAATCAAATCACGGGCCATGATGGGATCATGCGCCGTGGCGACCATTTCCATATCCGGTTGTTGATTAACAATTCGCGTCATGATATTGCGAATTAACGCCGAATCGTCCACGCACAACACTTTTATCTTTTTCATTTGTTACCCCTTTGCCAGGCAGTAAACAGATTGGCCGCGCAGGCGAAAATGACTATTTGCAGTATTAAAATGTTCTGAATGACCCGCAAAAAGTATTCCACCTGGTTTCAGTATTTCTGCAAAACGGCGCATAAGAATATCCTGCGTATTTCTGTCAAAATAAATCATCACATTGCGACAGAAAATAGCATCAAACGGTGCAGGAATATCCCACTGCGGGGCCACGAGATTCAGCTGTTGGTAATGAATCGATGCCAACAGTTCCCTTTTTACCTTTACTTTATCACCGTGATTTCCTGTTCCACGCAGAAACCAGTCTTTTTTCTGTTTTTCATTCAGACTAGCCAAATCGGATAATTGATAAATTCCTTTTTTGGCATGACGCAGAACATCGGTATCAATATCCGTTGCCAGTATGCGAGGCCCCGTAATACTACGACCCAGCGTTTCTTCCAGCGTCATCGCAATTGACAGTGGTTCTTCGCCTGTGGATGCGGCAGCGCACCATACGTTATACATACCGCGCCGACTCCGCGCATGTTCTGCAAGAATAGGGAAATGGTACGCTTCACGAAAAAAAGAGGTCAGGTTAGTGGTCAGCGAGTTGACAAATGTCTGCCATTCCGGCGCATCAGAGCTGCTTTCAAGCAGTGCCATATACTCACTGAAGCTGTTTATCCCTAGCTGAGTGATTCGGCGGGATAAACGATTATAGACCATATCTTTTTTTTGACCATTCAGGACAATACCTGCACGGCGGTAAATTAGCTCGCTGACACGTGCTAAATCTTTATCCGTGAGAGTGTTCAGAGTTTGCGCAGGGAATTCAGAGTGATTAGCCATATTGCGGAATTTTATTTCTCAGTGTTTCCGCATTTAGCGGGGGATAGAGAGTTATTTTCAACACATGATTGGGGTTTCAATACGTATCACCCGATCATAAACACAGCCAGGCGGTGATCAGGTGATACGGGAAAACAGAAAATAACAATCAGGATTAACGGAGTGACTAAAACGAAAAATCGACAATCAGACACCCATATTCATGATGTCCTGATACGCGCTAACCATTTTATTGCGTACCTGAACACCAAGGTTAAGTGCTACAGATGACTTCTGCATCGAAACCATAACATCATTTAAGCCAACTCCCGGCACGCCTGCCAGATAGTCTTCAGAGCCTTGTTTGGCCTGATTCTGGAGCTGGCTGATATTATTGAGGCTGTTAAATAACACATCAGAAAATTGCGTTTTATTTTCTGTGTCATTTGATTCTGTCAGAGCAAGCTGATTCTGCATTGCAGAAACCTGGCCTGCCTGACGCTGGATCTGATTTACTACCCCATTGATTGTATTTAGGGACATATTGTTATTTCACCTTACTGACACTTAACAACAGATAGTTGATACTGATGTCTTATCAGCTCTGTTTAATTTAGGCGTACTTTATCATGGCGGAAGTTCAGCAGCATTGTGGGAAAAGTCAGCATAAACCTGTTCTTATTGCAGATTAGGTTTAGGGCTGTTTCAGGCGATAATTCTTATCTGGCAAATTTTCTGAAATGAAAAATTGTCGCGAATAATACTCATCACCAGTTTGTTCATCTGCATCTGCAATATGACACCTGCGTTGAAGTCGTACCATTTAACTTTACAGGAATATGGCATGAATGCCACAACCCAGGGTAATAAAAAAAATAGTCCCTTTGATTTTAAGGCACTACTGGAACGAATTCGGGCAAATCCCAGAATTATTTTTATGATCACAGCGGCGGCAGCAATTTCAATTGTTGTCGCCTTGCTATTCTGGATGCAAGGGCCAGTTTATCGAGTTCTCTACAGTAATATTAGCGAACAGGACGGTGGAGCGATTGTCACTCAGCTTAGCCAGATGCAGGTTCCTTATCGCTTTGCTGACCATAACGGCGCCATCATGATCCCGGAAGACCAGGTTTATGAGGTCCGTCTTAAACTCGCACAGCAGGGATTGCCGAAAGGTGGCTCTGTAGGGTTTGAACTGCTCGACCAGGAAAAATTTGGTATTAGCCAGTTTAACGAGCAGGTTAACTTCCAGCGTGCGCTTGAAGGTGAACTGGCTCGTACTATTGAGACGTTAGGTCCAGTACAGAGCGCCCGTATTCATCTGGCAATACCGAAACCGTCACTGTTTGTCCGCGAACAAAAAGCGCCTACTGCTTCAGTGACTCTTACTTTACAAAATGGCAGAACACTGGATGAAGGCCAAGTCAACGCCATCAGTTACATGATAGCCAGCGCGGTTTCTGGCCTTGATGCCGCTCATGTCACCATTGTGGATCAGTCTGGCCATTTGCTTTCCGGCAGTGACACTCACAATACCCAGACAACACAGCTTAAATATATCCGCGAAGTTGAAGATGACTATCAAAACCGTATTCAGGCAATTCTGACACCCGTTGTAGGCAGCGCCAACGTTCGTACGCAAGTTACGGCGCAAGTGGATTTCACCCAGAATGAGCAAACTGTTGAGGAATATGCCCCCAACACGTCGCCAGACAAGATGTCTATCCGCAGCCGCCACGTTGTTCATGATGAGCAGGGCGGGAAAAGCAGCGTTGGAGGAGTACCTGGCGCGTTAAGTAATCTACCGCCTACGGCCGCCACCGCACCGATTACCACCTCAACGCCAGCACGCGGCGCCAAAGATAGCGCGACACGCCCGGCGCCTCAGACGGTAAGCCAAAACCTACAACCTTACAGTCAGAACCATGACGACATTACCAATTACGAGCTGGACAGAACGCTAAAACATATCACCCGCAACACGGGTAATGTGGAACGTTTGTCGGTCGCGGTTGTTATCAATTATCTGCCAGGAAAAGCCGGAGAACCGGCGGCTCTGACGCCAGCGCAGATGAAGCAAATCAACGATCTGGTTAAAGAGGCAATGGGCTATACCGCTTCCCGTGGGGATTCGGTAAATGTGGTTAACACACCATTTAGCCAGTCAGACAAAGATGTCGCTCTTCCACTGTGGCAACAGCAGGATGTCATTCAGTTAGTTCTTAGCGTACTGCGTTATCTTTTAGTCGCTCTGGTTGCCTGGATGCTGTGGCGTAAAGCCGTATGGCCATTCTGGGTGAAACATCAGGAAATGCTGCTCCAGCGGCTCGAAATGGAAAAAGAAGCACGTCAGGCCGAAGCAACGGCGCAGCGGCAGAAAAAAGAACACAGCGAACTTGCCAAGGCTCAACAGCGCATGGATACCGAGCTTACTACTCAGCAACTGCGTGAAATGGCCGATGAGGCACCGCAGATTATTGCACTGGTTATTCGCCAGTGGATGAATAAGGAGCAGAAACCATCATGAATGCTGCCATGCGAAGCGCCATTATTATGCTAACGCTCGGCGATGACCGCGCCGCCGACGTCTTCCGCCATCTCAGTCCTCAGGAGGTGGCACAGATAAGCACTGCTATTGTCAGTATTCACTCTTATACCCATGAGCAGATTGCTCAGGTGCTGAGTGAATTCAAACGCGATTCAGAAGAGTATGCGTCCATCAGCATCAATGCGGATGAGTATTTACGCAATGTTCTGGTGAAAGCGCTGGGTGAATCCCAGGCCGAAGCCTTGTTGGATAATCTGCTGGATGCCCATAGTGAAAACAACGGTATCGATACGTTGGGTCTGATGGAACCGTATATGGTGTATGACCTGATTCGGGAAGAGCATCCGCAGATTATTGCGACCATTCTGGTGCATCTGAAACGCGCTCAGGCAGCAAGCGTACTGGCGAAATTCGAAGAACGCGAACGTAACGACATTATGTTGCGTATTGCCACCTTTAACGGCGTCCAGCCGGTGGCACTGCAAGAACTGACGGATGTACTGAACAATCTGCTCCACGGTCAGTCACTGAAGCGCAACAATATGGGTGGTGTTCGTCCGGCGGCTGAAATTCTCAACCTGATGAAAACTCAGCAGGAAGAAGCGGCGCTTACTGCATTCCGTGAATTTGATCCTGAACTGGCGCAAAAAATTATTGACGAGATGTTCCTGTTCGAAAATCTGGTGGATATGGACGACCGCAGCATCCAGCGCCTGCTGCAGGAAGTCGATGGCGAGTCTCTGCTGGTTGCGTTGAAAGGCGCTGATCAGGCGCTGCGTGAGAAGTTCTTCAGCAACATGTCCAAACGTCAGGCTGAAATTATGCGTGATGATCTCAATTCCCGTGGTCCGGTACGTATGACCCAGGTTGAAGCAGAACAGAAATCCATTCTGTTGGTGGTACGTCGTCTGGTGGAAGTCGGAGAGATGGTGATTGGCGGAGGTGAGGATGTCTACGTCTGAGACAACCTGGAAACCCTGGCGGCCTGATGATCTGCTCGGGCAGGGCAGTTCCTCATGGCCAAACCTGGAGTCTGAAAATCATGCAGATGCAGACCCAATGTCTGACCCGGACCGGCAGGCAGAGCTTGCTCGTGTTCGCCAACAGGAAGGGCAAAAAGGGTTTACGCAGGGACTGGTAAAGGGCGAAGAAGAGGGCCGCCGCCGCGGCTACGAAGAAGGATTGCAACAGGGAAAAGCCGAAGGCATTAAGCAAGGATTAGCGGAAATACATGCTCAACAATCGCTGTTAAATTCACAGTTTTCCCGCGTGATGGAAAGTTTCCAGATCTCGGTTGAAAACATGGACAGCGTCATTCCTGCCCGCCTGGTGCAACTGGCGCTGATGGCGGTGCGTACTCTGTTGGGCGGGCAGGGCGTTACGGATAAAATGCATACCAGTCTGATGAATCACATCCGTACCCTACTCAACGAAGATAGTTTACTGAAAGGTAAATTTCGCCTGACCATCAGTGCGGAAGAACCAGAAGAGGTACGCCAGCAGCTTGAGACGTTACTCTCAGCCTATGACTGGGAATTGTGTGCCGATCCTCATCTTCTACCCGGCGGTTGTCGGATCAGTACGGAAGAAGGGGAACTGGATGCCTCGCTGGAAACCCGCTGGCAGTCGTTGTGTCAATTGGTTCGTAACAGGGGCGGTGTATGACTTCGCATCTCAAAAACTGGCTGGGTGCTCTGGAACAGCAAGAAACGCGGATGACGACGTTACCCGCTTTTCGTCAGTACGGCAGGCTGATCCGCGCGACTGGACTGGTGATGGAAGCCACCGGACTAAAATTACCCATCGGAACGCTGTGCATTGTTGAACGTGACGGCCCGGATGGTATTCGTTGTGTAGAAAGTGAGGTTGTTGGTTTCAGTGGACAAACGCTGTATCTGATGCCGCTGGAACATGTGGACGGCATCTTGCCTGGCGCCAGAGTCTGGGCGCCGGATAGCGGTGATAAGTTAACACAAGGCAAGCAGCTTCCTGTTGGGCCTGGATTATTGGGGCGTGTGCTGGATGCCAGTGCGCGACCACTGGATGGCCTTCCTCCTCCCAGTAATAGTGATCGGGCAACATTATTTACCGCTCCGTTTAACCCGTTACAACGCGATCCTATTCGCAATGTGCTTGATGTCGGCGTTCGGGCGATCAATGGGTTACTGACCGTGGGACGAGGCCAGCGTATGGGGCTGTTCGCGGGGTCCGGTGTCGGGAAAAGTGTCCTGTTAGGCATGATGGCGCGCTATACCACCGCTGATGTGGTGGTTGTGGGACTCATCGGCGAACGAGGCCGTGAAGTCAAAGATTTTATTGAAAATATCCTCGGAAAGGATGGCTTACAGCGTTCGGTGGTTATTGCTGCGCCTGCCGATGTATCGCCGGTACTGCGTATGCAGGGGGCGGTATATGCAACCCGTATTGCGGAAGATTTCCGTGACCGTGGATTAAATGTGTTGCTGATCATGGATTCGCTGACGCGTTATGCGATGGCGCAACGTGAGATAGCATTAGCCATTGGCGAACCGCCAGCAACCAAAGGCTATCCGCCTTCTGTTTTCGCCCGTTTACCGGCCCTGGTGGAGAGAGCCGGAAATGGTATCCGTGGCGGTGGATCAATCACTGCATTCTATACCGTATTGACGGAAGGCGACGATCAGCAGGACCCGATTGCGGACTCCGCTCGTGCCATTCTCGACGGACATATTGTTCTGTCACGCCGACTGGCGGAATCAGGCCACTATCCGGCCATTGATATTGAAGCTTCTATCAGCCGTGTGATGACGGAAATTACGCAACCAGCGCAATTTAAAAAGGTACAGCGTTTTAAACAACTTCTGTCCTCGTGGCAGCGGAACCGGGATTTGGTCAGCGTAGGGGCGTATGCCAGAGGCAGCGATCCTTTACTGGATCAGGCGATCACCTTATATCCAGAAATGGAACGCTATCTGCAACAGGGCATCCATGAACGCCAGGAATATGATGTTTCATGTCGCCAGCTCGATGCGTTATTCCCGGATAACAGAGGCCCTGAAGCAGGTGAATAATCATGGCAACGTCAGCACCAATGGATGTTTTGCGGGATCTGGCCGAAAAGAAACTCAATGACACCACGGTGCGACTGGGGCGTGCGCGCCAGTCGCATGAGAATGAAGTCTCACGTTTACAACAATTACAGACATACGAATCTGAATATCGTCGCCAACTGCAAAACACCATTGCCGATAAGGGGATGTCAGTGTCTACGCTCCAGTCATGGCAAAGTTTTATTGGTGCGCTGGAAAAGGTCGTTTTGCAGCAGGTAAACCAGGTGAACAACAGCCAACAGATTGTCGATGCCTCGCTCAGTGACTGGCAAAAAGATCGTCAGCGGTTAAACGCATTTGAAACATTAAAAAGCCGGGCCGAAGCCCAGCGTATATTGAAAGAAAACCGACAGGAACAAAAAATGATGGATGAATTTGCCCGCCGCGCCAGCCAGAGGGGAAAATAAAATGCAGGTAATTTCTTTACCTATGAATACTGGCAATCTGGGGCATGGACACGCTGTAACGCAGAATGACACAGACACGTCATCATTTGCCGCAGAACTCGACAGCAAACTGCTTCCTGGCGCCATCCCGAAGCCTCATCTTCCGTCGGAAGGGACAGTAAATCTGTTACCGAACGAGGAAGAAAAAGGGAAAGGATCGCCTGAAGGGGAGCACTCTGGTGTCATGGATAATCTGTTTTACCTGCTTCCGGCGCAAAGTACACCATTACCAGAAACAGGTATAAACCAGGAAATGACAGCGTCACCGATGTTTGAAGGCAATGGACTGGTTACCGCCCTGAAAAATACGTCGGTGTCGCCTGAAAATGTGGCGTCCCAAACGGAAAAGGGGAGTTCCGATGTTAGTTTGCCTGAAACTGAACTTTTAGCGGAACAGAATGGGGATGAAGTACAAAATAATGCTTTCGATACCAGCCATTCGCAAACGTTGAATAAAGCCGTTGCCTATTCAGAGTTTGCGGGGAAAGTCGGTAAACCGGTTGCTCATCCATCTTCATCGCTGCCATTAAAACCCGATTCCTTGCATCTTGAGTCGGCCACCAATACCGGTCATACACTGCCTCAGTCATCGGAACAATTGGCAACGTCTCTGGATTCGGCGGTGGCGAATCAACCGACGGAACAGATGCCTGTACAACATCAGGAAAGTCATACAGCGGATGCTTTTCATATCCCAACCATTGGGGATATGAGCATTCAAATCCGTGAGCCTGTGGGGGTATCCCCATCTGCGCAGCCCTCTGTATTGACAGCGTCTGTGGGGACTACGGAATGGCAGCAGAATTTGAGTCAGCAGTTGGCTTGCTTTACTCGTGAAGGGATTCATCATGCGGAGCTGAGATTGCACCCGGAAGATCTTGGTAGTCTGCATATTAGTCTGCGGATAAATAATGATCAGGTGCAGCTTCATTTTGCCGCAGCCGACCATCAGGTTCGCGCTGCGCTTGAAACGGCGATGCCTCATTTACGAAACTCCCTTGCAGAATCAGGGATCTCTCTTGGGCAAACCAATGTTGCTGCGGACTCCAGACCTTCGTGGGAGAACGGTTCGCAAAATCAGACAGCAGAACAGGATATGCAATCCGATGATGGTGTGGAAAGCGTACCGGATGAACCAGGCGTAATTCTGCATACGATCAGTCGTTCCGGCGGAATAAATACTTTTGTCTGATAAATTTATTTTGTTATTTATCTGAAAGCCCGGTTCCCGGGCTTTGTTGTTTTATTATGGTGGTATTTTTTCCGGGTTTAAACTTGCTTCTTTGCGGGCTGTTGATATCGATCCTGATCTTTAATTATATTAAAATTCAACTGGTTATAAATCTCACGTAGGTGGTGTTTTTTTATCATTTCTGCAACATTCATTTTCATTAAGGATGCAGGCAAACGTTTACAATGTTGTCTGAAGTCAAATCTATCTATCAATTTAATGCCAGCAGCGACATTTTTTTGCCGGATTATTAATACCAGGTTATGTAATAGAATACAGCACCTGTCCCGGGTGTAACGGGGTGCAAATTACTGAGTATATTTTTGTGATGTCAAAAAAGAATCTGGATACCACTCAGAGTGGCAAAAAAAGCAAAGGTCGCATAGCGCTGACCGTCCTGGCATTTGTTTTTGCCAGCGCATGTTTTGGTTATACCTGGACAGAACTGGAGAGTTTAAAGAACAATGTTAAAAAAGGCACAATAGAGCAGGAAATTGAAGAAATAGAGGAAACGTTTGAAATACCTATTTATACACCTTTGGATACGTTTACTGTCAGTCTGAAGCCTGGTGTCGATGGAACAGAACATGTTCTGTATGTTGGATTGACGCTGCGTCTGAAAGATCCTCGCTCCCAGGAATTGTTAAAACGTTTCCTGCCAGAAATTCGTAGCCGCCTTGTTATGCTATTTTCACAGCAGACGATGGAGGAGTTGAGCACACGCGAAGGTAAACAGCAACTGGTTCATCAAGTTGAAAAAGAACTGGCAAGTCCACTATCCGGGAAACAGACGGTTAAAGTTACCGATGTTTTATTTAACATCTTTATTTTACGGTAATCGCTATGTCTGACAATATTTTGTCACAGGATGAGGTGGATAGTCTTCTGAATGGCGATGGTAACGGCGCATCTGAAAACACTCTATCTGCCATGGCTCCTGAGGATGGTATCCGTCCTTACGATCCGGTGACGCAACGACGCGTTGTTCATGAACGACTCAGCACGCTGGAATTCATTAATGAACGTTTTGCCCGCCAGTTTCGTGTCGGAGCGTTCAACGTGTTGCACCGCAGTCTGGACGTCACTACCGGTAATATTCGGGTACAGCCTTATCATGAATTTGCGCGTAACTTGCCTGTGATGACCAATCTTAATTTGATTCATCTGTCACCTTTGCGCGGGACGGCACTGTTCGTCTTTTCTCCCAATATGGTGTTTATGTTGGTGGAAAATTTATTTGGCGGTGACGGACGTTTTAAAACAAAAGCGGATGGGCGGGAGTTTACCCCCACTGAACAACGTATTATTCAGCGTATATTGTCAATTGCTCTGGAGTCTTATGACTTTGCCTGGAGTACGGTTTATGGTCTTAAAACAGAATATATTCGCTCAGAAATGCAGGTGAAATTCACCAATATTACGTCGTCACCGAATGATATTGTGATTACTACACCGTTTTATATCGAACTGGGTTCAGAGTGCGTCCAGATGGATATCTGCATCCCTTTCAACGTTATTGAGCCAATACGTTCTTTGCTTACCAGTCCACCACAGGAAAACGCCTGGCAGGAAGATCAAAACTGGCGTAATACGCTGGCTTCACAGGTCAGAAATACGGAACTGGAACTGGTGGTGAATTTATCCGACGTCCAGATGCGACTGTCACAAATTATGAGCCTGAAGCAACACGATGTTTTGCCGTTAGATAAACCTGAAATCGCTGAAGCTTATGTTGATGGCGTACGGGTACTGTCCGGGAAATATGGCAGTGCAAGCAATCAGTACGCCTTGCAGGTAGAAGAACTTTTTAATACAGCATTAGCACCTTTTTCTAAGGAGAGCTCGCATGAGCAAGAATGAACAGGCGGGCACTACCTCTACTCCCGCAGATACGGCCTGGGCAGACGCACTGGAAGAACAGCGCGAATCCGCAGGAACGACGGGCGTGATGGACGGGGCGAAAGCTATTGCCTCTGACCTGAATCTGGTTATGGATATTCCGGTCAGAATGACGGTAGAACTTGGCAGAACCCGTATGACCATCAAGGAACTTCTGGCACTGAGCCAGGGGTCTGTGGTTGCGCTGGAAGGTCTGGCAGGTGAACCTCTGGATATTTTGATTAATGGTTATCTTATTGCACAGGGAGAAGTGGTTGTGGTGTCGGATAAATTCGGTATTCGTATTACCGATATTATTACGCCATCTGAACGTATTTATCGCCTGAGCAGATAATGATCAATAGTACTCATACAGTTTTACCCACCGCTTCAACAACCAGCATGTCGTCGGTATGGATGCATACCGGCGGTATCCTCTGCCTGATAATATTCGGGTTACTTCTTTTACTCTGGTATTTACGTCGTTCTGGCGGTATTTCAGGGAAAAAAAATGGCCGCAATGCGCTGTTAAATATTAAATTCAGCCAGTCTCTGGGGCCGCGTGAACGCCTGGTTCTTGTGGAAGTGGGAAATCAATGGTTACTGCTTGGCGTGACGGCAGAAAAGATCTCCTGTCTGAGCGCCATCGACAAAAAAACGGTCGAAGAAAATTTTGCGGCTGTTGATCAACCGCAGTCCCGTAGCTCGCTGGTTGACTGTTTTCAGACAGTGCTGGCAAACAGTCTGCGGGGGCGTTATGGCAAGTCACAATAAAATAAAACCATCATGGCGGGTAATGTCGATTATCTGTGGCCTGTTGGTCATGGTGTTTGGCATCGGATTGCCTGTACATAGCGCATTCGCTGCCAATAGCGACATTCTGTTAACTCGCCCGGCGGGTGGGGAAGGCTGGTCTTTACCGGTACAGACGCTGGTCCTGCTGACATCGCTGACCTTTCTACCCGCTATTTTGCTGATGATGACCGGTTTTACACGCATCATCATTGTGTTGGGATTGCTGCGTAACGCGTTGGGAACGTCATCAACACCACCAAACCAGGTGCTGTTAGGTCTGGCGCTGTTCCTCACTTTTTATGTCATGTCGCCCGTGTTTAATAAAATCTATGACGACGCATGGATGCCTTTAAGTCAGGATAAAATCACCGCTCAGGTCGCCATCGATAAAGGTATTCAGCCGCTGCGGGAATTTATGTTGCAACAAACGCGTCAGGATGATCTGGCGTTGTATACCCGCATCGCTCATCAGCAAAACTTCGCCGGACCGGAAGATGTACCGTTAAGTCTGCTGGTTCCGGCGTTTGTCACCAGTGAACTGAAAACAGGTTTCCAGATTGGCTTTACCATCTTTATACCGTTTTTGATTATCGACCTTGTGGTCGCCAGTGTTTTGATGGCGCTGGGGATGATGATGGTGCCGCCAGCGACAATCTCATTACCTTTTAAATTGATGCTGTTTGTTCTGGTCGACGGCTGGCAGTTGTTGATTGGTTCACTGGCTCAAAGTTTTTTTAGCTGACGAGGAAAAGAGATGACAGAAGAACAAGTCATGGCGATGGGATTCCAGGCCATTAAAGTCGGTCTGATGATTGCCGCGCCGTTATTGCTGGCGTCTCTGGTTGCCGGGTTGGTTATCAGCATTCTTCAGGCGTCCACGCAAATAAACGAGATGACATTGTCTTTTATTCCCAAGATCCTTCTGATTGTGGTGGTCATTATTGCTCTTGGTCCCTGGATGTTAAGCGTTATGCTTGATTATATGCACGGGTTGTTTAACAGCCTGCCTTATCTGATTCGCTAGTTATGCTCACTCTGTCTCTGGCTGATCTCTACCTGCATATCGGTCAGTATTTCTTCCCGTTTTTGCGTATTCTGGCTCTTTTTACGTCAGCGCCGATCTTTAATGACAAATCGATCAACAAAAAGGTCAAAATTGCACTGTCGGCACTGATAGCCTTTCAGATAGCCCCCATATTGCCTGACAGCAATATTCGTATTGTTTCGTATGAGGGATTTCTGACGGGAGCGGGGCAGCTCATTATTGGCCTTATCACCGGGTTGATCATTCAGTTGATTTTTGTGGCTGTCCGCCACGCTGGCGAACTTATCGGCCTGCAGATGGGACTTTCATTTGCCACCTTCTATGACCGGGCCGGTGGACAGAATATGCCTGTGGTCGCCCGCTTTCTGAATTTACTGGCTACGCTGATCTTTTTAATCGCCAACGGACATCTTTACCTTCTGGAGATTATCGCCCGCAGCTTTGATATTTTGCCCGTTGTGGCTACGTTACCCAATGCGTCTGCTTATCTGGCTTTTGTAAAACTGGCGGGGCTTATTTTCAGTAGCGGTTTGATACTGGCGTTACCTATTGTGGCGTTACTGCTCTGTATTAACCTGACACTTGGTATTATTAACCGTCTGACGCCGCAACTTTCTGTTTTTGTGATCGGTTTCCCTATTTCACTTAGCGTTGGATTGCTGGCGCTATCGCTGATGATGTACTCCTTTGGCCCACTTTTTGAAAACCTGATGGCCACCATTTTTGACAATCTTCTGCAAATTATGGCCGCGATGAGATAGCCCTGCCTCGCAGCCGTTGTGAACCCAAAAAACGCGTCAGTATTTCTGCCTTAAAATTTTGTCGTTTTCCGTGCGGATTTCCCCTCTGATATACAGTTCACAGAATTGCCGGTAGGAACTCAGCCCTAATTTTTTTAGCGCGCCGCGTCTGATCTGATACAGCGTCGGTTCCGGTATTTTCATGCATCGGGACATTTCCGCTATTGACTCTCCGGCAAGGGGAAGCACCAGACAAATCCATTCTTTCAGGGAAAAACCATAACGTTCGTCCCGGTAGCGATTAATCGTATGCATGGGGCGAAATGTTTTACCCCGTAACCAGGTCTGGAAGTTGCGCTGAAAAAGACCGGAGTGCAGGTTATGGGAGTTAAAAAAAGTGACCTTACCTGCAAACTTGCGCGAGATGTAATGTGTCAGATAGGAGTTATAACGACTGACCAGCACGCCAACGCGTTTACGACTGTTAATCTGGATAAGAAAATCAACGGCTTCTTTGAATATTCGTAGCGATTCCGTCCCTGACATATCAAGCACTAACATAATGGTCAGCGTATCATCCAGGCCGATAGTGACCTGCTCAATTCGATGGATAAATGACAGGTTAATGTGGTTGTTGGAGAAAAGATTCTTCATCCCAAATGTGAAATACTCACACAGGGCCATGACAAATACAGGTGGTGTAGAATTAGTACAGCTTTCCATTAGTGCGCGGTCCTCGCGTATTTTCCTGATTACTTAGTTGACGTTGTTCGTCAGCATTTAAAATAAAAGGTTACTTTTTGGGGTATCTGACAAATTTAACATCCTTAGTGGTAAGTATAATACACCACATTAAGTAAATCCTGATTAGGATAATTCGATGCGGAATATAATTATAGTTTAATACTAAGGTCTGGTGATTATTAGTCAGGAGTCAAAGGAGTGCGGCAATGTTTGAGCGTTCGTTTATACTATGATTTATATTTCACCCAACGCGTTCATGCATAATTATTTTCCCCTGATTTATTTGCAGTCAGTGTTCTTATCAGAAAAATCACAATCCTGGTTATTAATCGACTACGCGCTGACGAAGAAAATTGTGGGTGTTTAATTATAAAAAAACCAGCCCAGGAGGAAGAACTGGGCTGGTTGGGGGGGCACGAGGCAGAATCATTCTGCCGTGGGGGTGCACATTAACGCAGAAGCTGCAGA
>NZ_RHJM01000020.1:0-209157 GCF_004212315.1 Escherichia sp. E10V5 | reverse complement strand
TTGGTGGAGCCGTCGTCGATGCAAATTTTCATGTCGATTTTCCTTATGTTGATTAATTAATCGTTTACGGGATTCTGAAATCCCGCTTTTGCCTGTTTTGTGCGCGCTTCATATTTCGCGGCGCGTTTTTTGCTCATTTACGGGATTTGTGAATCCCGTTTCTGTCTGTTTTTTGTTCCCACGGGTCAGGCCACCCCGCAGCAGGTCTGCTTTGCGGTGGGCGCGTTCAGTGGTTTCACTGATTCTCTGTGCGTGCTCTGCGTCACGGATGGCGCGCAGCATGTCAGAAAGCACGGTAACGGGGGTTTTCATGGTGTTCTGGTCCTGCTGAAGTGTGGATGCCAGGCGTGCGGCGGCTTCTGGGTCTGATGCACCGAGCTGTTTCAGATAGCTGGAAACCGGGTTATGGCGGATCTCCGTGCTGCTTACGCTGTGATTACGGCTCAGGCGCTGCCAGAGCTGCGTGATTCGGCTGTCCGGTCGGGTATCCGGTTTACGTACAATTTCATATCCCTGCGGCGCAATGATGCTGCCGTCAACGTACAGACTGCCGCCCCGTAACAGGTGCAGCATCTGTTGTTTACCGATATGCAGGCCGAGAGATTCGGCAGACTCCCGCCATTCTTTAGCGAGTAACTCGTGGTTATCAGGCAAAGGCCGCGGCTGTTTGCGGCTCTGTGTCCAGTTCTGCATTTCATCACTGCTGTTTTTTGCCTGTTTGTCACGCAGCGAACGCATCAGCGCCCGGCGTTCGTGCCGTTTCAGTGAGCGCATCCATTCATTCACTTCAACGCCGTCAGGAAGCTGCGGCCACGGTGCTGGCCGTTCTTCCGGCTGTTCTGTCCCGTTGTTGTCCGTTTCCTGTACACGGGGACAGTTATTGCCACGAGTCCAAGGGGCGGCAGGGCCGCCCTGAAGGTCAAAACCATTTTCGTTGGCGCTGTCTTCCGCTTCCGGTTTACGTCTTACCAGCTTCCAGTTATCCGGGTGCGTGCACACGCGGGAAGATTCCCCGATTTGTGGCGACCAGATCCCGTAAATCTGTACGCTTTGCTCGCCGTAATCGTTCAGCTCTTCTGCGAGGTCGTAGGCGGTGCGAATCAGGTAATCCTTGCGTGGAACAAGTACGCCACCCTGTTTCTCAATGTAGGTGGCAAAACACCCGGCATCAGCGGCAGCGAGTACCGCATCCATTGCGTCATTTTCCAGACGTTGTGGACCTTCCGGGTTGCGGGCCATCTGACTGGCAAGGCGGCGGAGTTCACGCCATACCTGACGGGAGGGGATACCAAAGAACTGGAACTGGCGGACGCGGTGAAGGCGCGCCCAGCCGATGGCGCGTTCCACGCTCTCGGCCATTGATTTTCCGGTTTCGTGATCAACGCGTGGCTTGCCTGTTTTCGGGTCAATGCCATCCACGGCGCGGCTGTCCAGGTTCTTTCCGATGTAGGTGGCGATGTAGCTGGTCGGCGTACCTTTCGAACCGTCAACGTACTCTGCCTTAAAGCGCGGAGTTATGTCATTGCCCAGCTCGTGGCGGTCTTCGCGAATGGCAATATCACGGGTGATGTCCACGATGCTGTCGATTTCTTCAGAATGTGCAAAGACCATCATGTGCCAGTGTACGGTGCCGTCATGGTGTGGCTCCACCGTGCGGATGCCATACCAGCGCAGGCCGTCGCGATTCAGTTTTTTGCGGACCGCCTTAAAAAAAGTGTTAACCAGGTAATCACTGGAATCGCGCATGGTGGCGCCGTTCCATTTTGGATTCGGATGACCGTTCTCCGTTGTTGCGTGATATTTTGACGGACAGGTAACGGTCAGAAATACCGCCCTGTCGCCACGGGCTTCGGCCAGAAGTTCCAGCCCCTTCATGGTGGCCATCATTTCTGCCTTACGGTGGACCGGGTTACTTACTCCCGCGTAATACACCGTCTCGAGATCAATCGTGAACCCGTCTTCATTTTCCAGCATGAAACTTTTCAGGAAATCGCGTGTTTTCTCGCGCTGTGCGCGAAATTCACTTAATGCGTCCTGGCTCAGATAGGGGGATGTTTTTCTGGAAACCAGACAGGCAGCGCGGAGTTGCTCCTCTCTCCACTCGCAACGTAAAAGCCACAGTTTGCGTTTCCACCAGTCCGCGCAGGTCAGGCGGAGGATTGCGCCCGGCAGCAGTTCCGTGTCCGGTTCGCTCTTACGGTCTTTGTCTGTTGTCAGTGCGTCATAATGCGGCGGCACTGTGTGCAGATGTAACGCCATGCGGGCCAGCAGCTGATACGCCTTCAGCGTTATATCCATGGTCAGCTCGCCATCGGTCGCGCCAAAGTCATCGCAGAGTTTTTCGAAGGTGCTGCTGAACATCGCCGCTGTCATGACGGCCAGCGTCTGTATCTGGTGTTTGTTGAGCTGCGGCAGGTAAAGTAAATCATCCAGGCGTTCACGCCCGGCAAGGGAGCGATAACCCGGTGTCAGCCAGCGACGGTCGGTGCGCTCCAGACGTTCGAATATTTTGCGCAGGGTTCCGCGCGCGTAGCGTTCAGCCTGCCAGCTCTTTTTGCCTTTCTGACGATCGGATTCCTGTTTTTTGCGCAGGAAAGAGAGATGGCGGATAAGCGGATCTCGCAGATAGGACGGCAGCAGGCGCAGTGCGGCAATTGCTTCATCCACCGCGCCACACGCCTGTTTTCTGGCTTCTCTTGCCAGTGTGATGGCTTTGTCCTGTTTTTCCTGTGCGTCCAGGTTTTTATTAATCAAATTGCCCAGCGGCGTGGCGGAGAACGCCGCATCAGCCATTTCCTGGCGGCGCTCGTTCTCTGCCCGGTAGGCATCCAGCCAGGAAGAAAGAAGGGAGGGGCGGACAGGCTCCCCCGTTCCCTCGCGACCGACTGCATGGCGTGGTTGTTGCCAGTTTCTGATGTACTCCGTTGCCACGCTGACTACTCCGCCTTGCCGCTCAGTGCATTGTGGCAGACGGTAGCCAGCCGCTGGATTTCCTGCATGGTGCTCTCTGTGCTGGCATAACGGTGTGTTATGCGAATGCTGTCAGCAATTACATCAGCAATCAGAAATGAAGTTCGCTGGTAAATACCCAGTACGGAAGGCGTGCCGCTTTCGATGCGGGAAAGTGTGTAATCATCCTGGCAGCTACCAACCATGTAGCGCCCGTCAATAACAATCTGGCCGTCCGGGAGCTGCTGTTCCGGCAGTGATTTCAGATACATTGCATAGCGGTCGAGAACGCGAATACCAAAATCGCGCTCGGTTTTCAGCAGGTAATCAAAAAAGTCTTCGGCGAGAATCATTGCGGCAATCCTCTTGTTGCAGATGTGCGAAGGCCTCCCGCCGCAAGGTGCAGGAAAGGCCCGGAACAGGAATTAACGGAGTTTGTTTTGCTGCCGGATGAGCTGCTGAAGCCCGACGTGGTTTCCGGCAGCAGGAGGTGCTCATGCTCTGATTTCCCTCAGTAGCTGGTTGAACATCTGGGTTAGTGGGTTGCTACACCCAAACGGCATCGGGTTTACCTGATAAGAAAAGCGACCGCCTGTTTTGCGCTCTTTTCTTATGACTGAACCGCTGCGCCAGAGACGGCGTAGCTCCGCATTAATGGTTGTGGTTGGTGTATTCAGTGCTGCGGCGATTTCTCCACCGCTACAACCCGGATTGGCAGCGATGTAGTCCAGAATGGTCATCTGCGTGACTCCTGTACCTGTCTGATAAGATTCACCTGCACCACGTTGGTGGCGCAGAAGTAAGTACCGTCAGTGAGATAGATGTGATGTGCATCCTTTTCTGAACGGTGTTTGTCGATTGTGGTAATCAGGCGTTCGTCAACTTCGTATTCACGTCCTCTGGAGGTGAAACGAACGACAGGAAAATGCTTAATTGCCATTACGCCTCCTTGGCGTGTGCGAATACCTCCGCGAATGCGGATTGTTTTCACATTTTCTTATTTAACCTGGAGTCTTATTTGCGCGGTTATTCTTCAGTGAAAAAGCGTTCAATCTTTTTTACTGAATTAATAATTCGCATAATCCCAATAGCGCAGGCCACCGAAATAATCAGAACAAGCCATGAGATAAATATACTCATGCAATATTTCCCAGTTTATATGGCTCAATATGGTCCCCGTTTTCTGCGGCGCAGACGAGTACGGAAAGCTCGTCGAGCGCGTCCGGGTCGTCAATGTAAAAAGCTGTGTCGTATATACTCTTGATGGCCCTGGTCAATGATTCTCGGGCTGCGAGCTCAGCATGAGTGCCCGATGCGCTTAAGCGAAAATGAAAGCGCTCAAGTGCTTTATTGACGAGAGTTTTATATTCTTTATCCATCGCAACGCCCTTTAATCTGCCTTCTGAATTTCAGCTTCTGAATCCATGCAGATAATTTCGAGATAGGGGTTATTGCCATTAACCTGACGTGCTTTTTCAGCTTCGCTAATAATTTCGCATACGTGTTGATATGGAATCTCTACGGTCAGGCGTGTGCCGTTCAGATAAATGTAAGTGGCCGTGCTTTTATCTACCGGAACCACTCCATCAATAGCTGATGCGCGCAACAACAGCTCACCGCGAAAATCAATAAAGCGGATAAATACACCCTGAGCATGGTCTTTGGTCATAAAGCACCTGTTATAAATCAGCCTGTTTAATGAAATTCTGTCCACGCAGCAGACGATCAACCGTGCGCAGAGCTTCGTACAACGTGAAATCCTGTCCAAACTGATTGTCGCCGTTGCTCAGAGCAAAAATGCGGTTTCCGGTAAATGGGTTGCGTTGGCATCTGTGAACCACGATTCCAGCTTTCTCAATCAGCCAGGTGTGTTCACCAATTTGTTTTACGGGATGGCCATCAGGTGTAGCGTGTGTTTCGCTCAGGCTGTAGCGAGTGTTGCTACGTGATGCACTGGTAGCGAAACGGTTAGCATGGCGTTCCGCCCCGTTGCGGAAGCGTTGCTGTGAAGAATTGCACTGTTGCTTATTCATTTTTGTTTATATCCCCGCATGAAAATCATAGAAGCCAATAACACCCCGAAGTTAACTGACAGTATTATGATTAAGAAAAGGTCCATCTTATCCAGTCCGCACATAACCGATCTCCTTACTACAACATTATGAATTACTGAGTTTTTTACCCGATAAAATGAACAATAAACGCTATGAGCACCGCGCCAATGGCAGCCGGAAAAAGCCCTTTGGTATAAGCGGCGATGTACTCGATGTTGAGATCAACAAAGCGTTCTTCATGCCCCGTTAACTTGCGAAATAGATAAATCGCTATTACGCCTATCTCAATAAACATAATGGCCAAAATGGCGCTGGTGATATTGCTGGTCATTTATGATTAAAGCCCCAGCCACAACAACCATGCATCGCGGCGTTCTTTCGGCTGATCAAAAAACGCTTTGCGCATACCTGCGTTAAATGCTGGCAGATATACCCAGTTTTCTGATGCTCGCGTCTTTGCTGAACCCGGTTTTACAAAATCAATTGTTGGTAGCTTTGCGGCGTCAATCATGGTTCTGACGGTTGATTCTTTGCGGCCAATCATCTTGGCGAATAGTTGATATGGCACCGCTTCAAGTGGGTATGGTGCTACCTGAATGAACCCCTCAAGCTCTGATTCGCTCATTGTGGTAATCTCTCTAATTCGTTCGAATGGCTCAAAATGGCTTATATAGGCTTATTTGAGCTTTTTTATGTGTGTGCCCGATGTGGCATGTTTGCGATGGAGGATATGCCCGATATGGCATCTTTGTCAAGCATGGGTGAAAAATTTCGCCTGATTCGTGAAGCAGAAGGTATGACCCGCCAGGAGTTTGCGGATTGTGTTGGGCTACCTTATGGGACGGTAACTAACTATGAGGTGAGGGGGAAGCAAGTAACAGAGGGTGCCTTACTTAAGGTTACGAAACACCCAAAATTTAAGAAGTATGCTTATTGGTTATCAACAGATGAAACGATGCCGGAGGTTGGGCAAATTTCTCCGGCTCTCTCTCTTGATGGATTCTTCGATTCGGAGGGCGATCAGGTTTCAACCGAAACAAACCAAAAATCACCCCGCTAAGGCCAGAAAACTGGTTAGACCTGCTCTTTGTCTGGTCTGATTATTGCTGGAAAGAGGCTGGAGAAATTGTAGAGCGGTTCATTGGAGGGCTTCGCAATGTCAATTAAGAAGCTCGAAGATGGTCGTTATTTGCTGGACATCAGGCCGAACGGACGCAAGGGAAAGCGCGTGCGTAAGGTATTTGACAAAAAATCAGTAGCGGTGGCCACTGAACGCTACATCATGGCGAACGCTGAAAAGCGGGAATATATACAGGGTTACCGTGATCGCCGGACACTGAATGATTTGCTTGAGTTGTGGTGGATGTATCACGGCCAACACAGACGTAAGGCGGAAGAAGACCGGAAACAACTGCGCAACATAATCAATGAGCTTGGCGCTGATATGCAGGCTGTGGATCTTGATAAGCTGAAAATTATCGCGTGGCGTTCTCAAAAGATAGCTGCTGGATTGAAACCGTCATCTGCTAACAGGTACATGAACCGACTATCCGGCATGTTTACCGTTCTGAAAAGAATAGGCCTTTGGGATGCAGAACATCCGGTAAGGGGGATCTCCATTCTTTATGTATCCCCGCGAGAAATGGCTTTCCTGTCCCAGAAGGAAGTAGCGCTATTGCTCGATACACTGGAGGGCGACTACTGGCGTGTTGCGCTTTTGTGTTTAAGTACCGGGGCGCGTTGGGGTGAAGCCAGTAAGCTTCGCGGAGAACAGGTAGTTCATAACCGTGTGACGTTTCTCGAAACCAAAAATGGCCGGAAGAGGACGGTGCCAATTTCGCAGGCGGTTTGTGAGGCGATCAAAACCAAAGAAACGGGCAACTTGTTTGAGGTGAAGTACCGGGAATTCTGCCTGATGCTGAAAAGAGTTAAACCCGATTTGCCAAAAGGCCAGGCTGCACATGTGCTACGGCATACGTTCGCCAGCCATTTTGTGATGAATGGGGGAAACATTATTGCGCTTCAGAAGATTCTTGGTCACGCAACCATTCAGCAAACAATGGCATATGCACATTTTGCACCGGATTACCTGCAGGATGCGGTGGCTCTTAATCCACTGAAAGGTGGCGTAAGTGTCCACGCTGTGTCCACGGGGGATTAATTTTATATAGCCTGAAACGGCTTAAAGGGCGATACTGAATAACAATTTTTCAGTATTGCCCGTCTAAATGGTTATGTTGCTATCTGTATGATTATGAATGTTTTTTCAGATGAAACAGCAGTTTGCAAATGGGCGTTTGTTAATAAAGGAGCCTTAGATTGTCAGAGACTGAAAAAGGGTTAAAAATCCTTGTTGATGAAAATATGCCTTATGCCCGCGAATTATTTAGTCGTCTGGGGGAGGTGAAAGCGGTTCCGGGGCGTCCAATTCCAGTTGCTGAACTGGATGATGCAGATGCTTTGATGGTGCGTTCGGTCACGAAAGTGAATGAATCTTTGCTGGCAGGAAAACCAGTAAAATTTATTGGCACCGCGACCGCGGGGACGGACCATGTCGATGAAGCGTGGTTAAAGCAGGCGGGAATTGGTTTTTCTGCTGCACCTGGCTGCAATGCGATTGCGGTAGTGGAATATGTTTTCTCGTCACTGCTGATGCTCGCCGAACGCGATGGATTTTCACTGCACGAGCGTACCGTGGGGATCGTGGGCGTCGGCAACGTCGGGCGACGGTTACAGGCACGGCTGGAAGCGTGGGGGATCAAAACATTACTTTGCGATCCACCACGCGCCGATCGTGGGGATGAGGGGGATTTCCGTCCTCTTGATGAACTGGTCGCGCAAGCAGACATTCTGACTTTCCATACGCCACTCTTTAAAGATGGTCCGTACAAAACGCGGCATCTGGCGGATGAAAAACTGATTCGCAGCCTGAAGCCGGGGGCAATTCTGATTAACGCCTGCCGTGGTGCCGTTGTCGATAATACGGCACTGCTGACCTGCCTGAATGAAGGTCAGAAGTTAAGCGTGGTGCTGGATGTCTGGGAAGGCGAGCCAGAACTCAACGTCGAGCTGCTGCAAAAAGTGGATATCGGCACGCCGCATATCGCGGGCTATACCCTCGAAGGTAAAGCGCGTGGCACAACGCAAGTGTTTGAAGCCTACAGCAAGTTTATTGGTCATGAACAGCACGTGGCGTTGGATACATTGCTGCCCGCGCCGGAGTTTGGCCGCATCACGCTGCATGGTCCGCTCGATCAGCCGACGCTAAAAAGGCTGGTGCATTTGGTGTATGATGTGCGCCGCGACGATGCGCCGTTGCGTAAAGTCGCCGGAATACCGGGTGAGTTCGATAAACTGCGCAAAAATTACCTTGAGCGCCGTGAATGGTCGTCTCTGTATGTGATTTGTAATGACGCCAGTGCGGCATCATTACTGTGTAAACTGGGTTTTAACGCCGTTCATCATCCGGCTCGTTAATCTCTTCTTCATGCTCTCTGCTGTAACATAGGCAGGGAGCTTTGCATTTTCTGGAGTAAACCACCATGTCTGAAGGCTGGAACATTGCCGTCCTGGGCGCAACTGGCGCTGTGGGCGAAGCCCTGATTGAAACGCTGGCTGAACGTCAGTTCCCGGTTGGGGAAATTTATGCACTGGCACGTAACGAAAGCGCAGGCGAACATCTGCGCTTTGGTGGTAAGACAATCACCGTGCAGGATGCTGCCGAATTTGACTGGACGCAGGCGCAACTGGCGTTTTTTGTCGCAGGCAAAGAAGCGACCGCGACCTGGGTTGAAGAAGCAACCAACTCAGGCTGCCTGGTTATCGACAGCAGCGGATTGTTTGCTCTCGAACCCGACGTACCGCTGGTGGTGCCGGAAGTAAACCCGTTTGTACTTGCTGATTACCGTAACCGTAATGTCATTGCCGTACCGGACAGCCTGACCAGCCAGCTGCTGGCCTCTCTGAAACCGTTAATCGATCAGGGCGGATTGTCGCGTATTAGCGTTACCAGCCTGATTTCAGCCTCCGCCCAGGGCAAAAAAGCGGTCGATGCGTTAGCGGGGCAGAGTGCGAAATTGCTCAACGGCATTCCGATTGACGAAGAAGATTTCTTCGGACGTCAGCTGGCGTTCAACATGCTGCCGTTACTGCCGGACAGGGAAGGTAGCGTGCGTGAAGAACGTCGTATCGTCGATGAAGTGCGCAAAATCATGCAGGACGAAGGGCTGATGATTTCGGCAAGCGTCGTGCAGGCACCAGTATTTTACGGTCACGCTCAGATGGTCAACTTTGAAGCTCTGCGTCCGCTGGCGGCAGAAGAAGCGCGTGATGCCTTTACCCAGGGCGAAGATATTGTGCTCTCTGAAGAGAACGAGTTTCCTACTCAGGTGGGTGACGCTTCCGGTACGCCGCATCTTTCTGTGGGCTGCGTGCGCAATGATTACGGTATTCCAGAGCAAATCCAGTTCTGGTCGGTGGCCGATAACGTCCGTTTTGGCGGCGCACTGATGGCAGTGAAAATCGCCGAGAAACTGGTGCAGGAGTATCTGTACTAATGTCCGACCAGCAACAACCGCCAGTTTATAAAATTGCGCTGGGCATTGAGTACGACGGCAGTAGGTATTACGGCTGGCAACGGCAGAACGAAGTCCGCAGTGTGCAGGAGAAGCTGGAAAAGGCGCTCTCCCAGGTGGCGAACGAGCCCATCACCGTCTTCTGCGCCGGGCGTACTGACGCAGGCGTACACGGCACCGGGCAGGTAGTGCATTTCGAAACCACCGCGCAGCGCAAAGACGCCGCGTGGACATTAGGCGTAAATGCGAATTTACCTGGTGACATCGCCGTGCGTTGGGTTAAAGCTGTACCTGATGATTTTCATGCCCGATTTAGCGCCACGGCTCGCCGTTATCGCTACATCATCTACAATCATCGGCTGCGCCCGGCAGTGCTGAGTAAAGGTGTGACCCACTTCTACGAACCGCTGGATGCCGAACGGATGCATCGGGCTGCGCAATGCTTGTTGGGCGAGAATGATTTCACCTCATTTCGCGCGGTGCAGTGCCAGTCCCGAACGCCGTGGCGCAACGTTATGCATATTAACGTCACGCGACATGGTCCTTATGTGGTGGTAGATATCAAAGCGAATGCCTTTGTACATCATATGGTGAGGAATATTGTCGGTAGCCTGATGGAAGTAGGCGCCCACAACCAGCCAGAGAGTTGGATAGCAGAGCTGTTAGCGGCAAAGGACAGAACGCTGGCGGCAGCAACGGCGAAAGCGGAAGGGCTGTATCTGGTTGCGGTAGATTACCCTGACCGATTTGATCTTCCAAAACCGCCAATGGGCCCGCTGTTTCTGGCGGACTAATGAGAATAATGCTCTAAAAATTTCAGGCTGTAGCCAATGCAGTTACAGCCTGAGAAATGAAGAGTACAAGGCATAGGCAATTATGGACCTGATTTATTTCCTCATCGATTTTATTTTGCATATTGATGTGCATCTGGCGGAACTGGTCGCAGAGTACGGCGTCTGGGTTTATGCCATTCTGTTTTTGATTCTGTTCTGTGAAACCGGGCTTGTGGTAACGCCATTCCTGCCTGGTGATTCGTTGCTGTTTGTCGCTGGCGCGTTGGCATCTCTGGAGACTAATGATCTCAACGTCCATATGATGGTGGTACTGATGTTGATTGCTGCAATTGTGGGTGATGCGGTCAACTACACCATTGGGCGGTTATTTGGTGACAAACTGTTCAGTAATCCGGATTCGAAAATTTTTCGTCGTAGTTATCTTGATAAGACTCATCAGTTTTACGAGAGACATGGCGGCAAAACAATTATTCTCGCCCGTTTTGTACCGATCGTCAGAACGTTCGCGCCGTTCGTTGCGGGAATGGGTCACATGTCGTATCGTCATTTCGCCGCTTTTAACGTGATTGGTGCACTGTTGTGGGTACTGATTTTTACCTACGCAGGTTATTTCTTCGGCACGCTCCCCTTCATTCAGAGTAACCTTAAACTGATGATTGTTGGCATTATTTTTGTTTCAATATTGCCTGGGGTTTTCGAATTTATTCGTCACAAACGCGCTGCAAAATAAAAAGTAACTCCGCGGTTCGACCACTTTTTTATCCAAAGTTTCGGGCTGTTATGTTTTAATGTGCAACATTCATGGTCTGTTGGGGGCAAAAATGGCATTATGCGTCCCCAAAGATAAAACTGGCATCGAACCAGGTTCAGACAGAAAGGTCCCTAATGAGCTGGATTGAACGAATTAAAAGCAACATTACTCCCACCCGCAAGGCGAGCATTCCTGAAGGTGTGTGGACTAAGTGTGATAGCTGCGGTCAGGTTTTATACCGCGCTGAACTGGAACGTAATCTTGAGGTCTGTCCGAAGTGTGACCATCACATGCGTATGTCGGCGCGTAACCGCCTGCATAGCTTGTTAGATGAAGGCAGCCTTGTGGAGCTGGGTAGCGAGCTTGAGCCGAAAGATGTGTTGAAGTTCCGTGACTCCAAAAAGTATAAAGACCGTCTGGCCTCTGCGCAGAAAGAAACCGGCGAAAAAGACGCGCTGGTGGTGATGAAAGGCACTCTGTATGGTATGCCGGTTGTCGCTGCGGCATTCGAATTCGCCTTTATGGGCGGTTCAATGGGTTCAGTGGTTGGCGCTCGTTTCGTGCGTGCCGTTGAGCAAGCGCTGGAAGATAACTGCCCGCTGATCTGCTTCTCCGCTTCTGGTGGCGCACGTATGCAGGAAGCGTTAATGTCGCTGATGCAGATGGCGAAAACCTCTGCAGCACTGGCGAAAATGCAGGAGCGCGGGTTACCGTACATTTCTGTACTGACCGACCCGACTATGGGCGGTGTTTCTGCAAGCTTCGCGATGCTGGGCGATCTCAATATTGCTGAACCGAAAGCGTTAATCGGCTTTGCCGGTCCGCGCGTTATCGAACAGACCGTTCGCGAAAAACTGCCGCCAGGATTCCAGCGCAGTGAATTCCTGATCGAGAAAGGCGCCATCGATATGATCGTCCGTCGACCGGAAATGCGCCTGAAACTGGCGAGCATTCTGGCGAAGCTGATGAATCTGCCAGCGCCTAATCCTGATGCGCCGCGTGAAGGCGAAGTGGTGCCACCGGTGCCGGATCAGGAACCAGAGGCCTGATAACTGATAAGGGCAGGGCCACTGGCTCTGCCCTTTTGCTATTTATTCTCCCCGTAACGAATCAGCGGATACCATGATTATCAAACGCACTCCTCAAGCCGCGTCGCCTCTGGCTTCGTGGCTTTCTTATCTGGAAAACCTGCACAGTAAAACTATCGATCTCGGCCTTGATCGCGTCAGCCAGGTTGCGGCGCGTCTTGGCGTCCTTAAACCTGCACCGTTTGTGTTTACCGTTGCGGGAACTAATGGCAAAGGCACGACCTGCCGTACGCTGGAGTCGATTCTGATGGCGGCAGGGTACAGGGTGGGGGTCTACAGTTCGCCGCATCTGGTGCGTTATACCGAGCGCGTTCGTATACAGGGCAAAGAACTGGCGGAGTCGGCCCATACGGCTTCTTTTGCCGAGATTGAGGCCGAGCGTGGCGATATTTCTCTGACTTATTTTGAATACGGTACGCTGTCGGCATTGTGGTTGTTCAAAGAGGCGCAACTCGATGTGGTGATTCTGGAAGTAGGTCTGGGCGGTCGTCTGGATGCTACTAACATTGTCGATGCTGATGTTGCCGTGGTGACCAGTATTGCGCTGGATCATACCGACTGGCTGGGGCCAGATCGTGAAAGCATTGGTCGTGAGAAAGCGGGGATCTTCCGCAACGAAAAACCGGCAATCGTCGGTGAACCGGAAATGCCTTACACCATTGCCGATGTAGCACAGGAGAAAGGCGCACTGTTGCAACGTTGTGGCGTTGAGTGGAATTATTCCGTCACTGACCATGACTGGTCATTTACCGATGCTCACGGCACGCTGGCGGGATTACCGTTGCCACTTGTCCCGCAACCGAATGCCGCAACGGCGCTGGCGGCACTGCGTGCCAGCGGCCTGGAAGTCAGTGAAAAGGCAATTCGCGACGGTATCGCCAGCGCAATTTTGCCTGGACGTTTCCAGATTGTGAGCGAGACGCCACGCGTTATTTTTGATGTCGCCCATAATCCTCATGCGGCGGAATATCTTACCGGACGCATGAAAGCGTTACCGAAAAACGGGCGCGTGTTGGCGGTTATCGGTATGCTACATGATAAAGATATTGCCGGAACACTGGCCTGGTTGAAAAGCGTGGTTGATGACTGGTATTGTGCGCCACTGGAAGGGCCGCGTGGTGCCACGGCAGCACAACTGCTTGAGCATCTGGGGAACGGCAAACCATTCGATAGCGTTGCGCAGGCATGGGAAGCCGCAATGGCGGACGCTAAACCGGAAGATACCGTGCTGGTGTGTGGTTCGTTCCATACGGTCGCACATGTCATGGAAGTGATTGACGCGAGGAGAAGCGGTGGCGAGTAAGTTTCAGAATCGGTTAGTTGGCACTATTGTGCTGGTAGCTCTGGGAGTTATTGTGCTTCCAGGATTGCTTGATGGGCAGAAAAAACATTATCAGGATGAGTTTGCAGCGATCCCGCTGGTGCCGAAAGCGGGCGATCGTGACGAACCAGATATGATGCCAGCCGCCACTCAGGCGTTGCCGACACAGCCGCCAGAAGGCGCTGCAGAAGAGGTGCGGGCAGGTGATGCCGCAGCGCCTTCGCTCGATCCGACAACCATTGCGGCCAATAATACCGTGTTTGAACCGGAGCCTGCACCGGTCGCTCCACCGAAACCGAAACCGGTGGATCCGCCTAAGCCGAAGGTTGAAGTGCCGCCCCCGCCGAAGCCAGAACCGAAGCCGGTTGTTGAAGAAAAGGCAGCGCCGACGGGTAAAGCCTATGTTGTGCAACTGGGCGCGCTGAAAAATGCCGATAAAGTGAATGAGATTGTCGGTAAGCTGCGTGGCGCGGGATATCGGGTTTATACTTCGCCGTCAACGCCAGTGCAGGGTAAAATCACCCGTATTCTCGTGGGGCCAGATGCCTCAAAAGATAAGCTGAAAGGATCGCTTGGCGAACTGAAGCAGATCTCTGGTTTGAGCGGCGTGGTGATGGGTTACACGCCGAATTAATACGGTTTTGCCTGATGCGACGCTGGCGCGTCTTATCAGGCCTGTGCTGGAGCAGAACCGTAGGTCGGATAAGGCGTTCACGCCGCATCCGACAATGATTGCCCGATGCCGCAAAGGCATAAAAAGTCGATGGCGTTGAATATTTTTTCAGCGCCGTTTTTATTGATGCGCGGGAAGGAAATCCCTACGCAAACGTTTTCTTTTTCTGTTAGAATGCGCCCCGAACAGGATGACAGGGCGTAAAATCGTGGGACACATATGGTCTGGATTGATTACGCCATAATCGCGGTGATTGCTTTTTCCTCTCTGGTTAGCCTGATCCGCGGCTTTGTTCGTGAAGCGTTATCGCTGGTGACATGGGGTTGTGCTTTCTTTGTTGCCAGTCATTACTACACTTACCTGTCAGTCTGGTTTACGGGCTTTGAAGACGAACTGGTTCGAAATGGGATTGCCATCGCGGTACTGTTTATCGCTACCCTGATCGTTGGTGCTATTGTGAACTTCGTGATAGGCCAGCTGGTGGAGAAAACGGGGTTGTCAGGCACCGA
The DNA here is from genome assembly GCF_004212315.1 of Escherichia sp. E10V5. Taxonomy (NCBI): domain Bacteria; kingdom Pseudomonadati; phylum Pseudomonadota; class Gammaproteobacteria; order Enterobacterales; family Enterobacteriaceae; genus Escherichia; species Escherichia sp. E10V5. Next base: position 194,444 of record NZ_RHJM01000020.1, on the reverse strand, counting down.
TCGGGTGCTGGGCGTCTGTTTCGGTGCGTTGCGCGGTGTGTTGATTGTCGCCGCTATTCTTTTCTTTCTCGACTCCTTTACTGGGGTGTCGAAAAGCGAAGACTGGAGCAAATCACAATTGATCCCGCAGTTCAGTTTTATCATCAGATGGTTTTTTGATTATCTGCAAAGCTCGTCAAGTTTCTTGCCCAGGGCGTAAGTGCTCTGAGATGTGGCTTAACGAGGAAAAAGACGTATGTGCGGTATTGTCGGTATCGCCGGTGTTATGCCGGTTAACCAGTCGATTTATGATGCCTTAACGGTGCTTCAGCATCGCGGTCAGGATGCCGCCGGCATCATCACCATAGATGCCAATAACTGCTTCCGTTTGCGTAAAGCGAACGGGCTGGTGAGCGATGTATTTGAAGCTCGCCATATGCAGCGTTTGCAGGGCAATATGGGCATTGGTCATGTGCGTTACCCTACGGCTGGCAGCTCCAGCGCCTCTGAAGCGCAGCCGTTTTACGTTAACTCTCCGTATGGTATTACGCTTGCCCACAACGGCAATCTGACCAACGCTCACGAGTTGCGTAAAAAACTGTTTGAAGAAAAACGCCGCCACATCAACACCACTTCCGACTCGGAAATTCTGCTTAATATCTTCGCCAGCGAGCTGGATAACTTCCGCCACTATCCGCTGGAAGCCGACAACATTTTCTCCGCCATTGCCGCGACTAACCGCCAAATTCGCGGCGCGTATGCCTGCGTGGCGATGATTATCGGCCACGGTATGGTCGCCTTCCGCGATCCTAACGGGATTCGTCCGCTGGTGTTGGGGAAACGTGATATCGACGAGAATCGCACAGAATATATGGTCGCTTCCGAAAGCGTTGCGCTCGATACGCTGGGCTTTGAGTTCCTGCGTGACGTCGCCCCAGGCGAAGCGATTTACATCACTGAAGAAGGGCAGTTGTTTACCCGTCAGTGTGCCGACAATCCAGTCAGCAATCCATGCTTGTTTGAGTATGTTTACTTTGCCCGTCCTGACTCGTTCATCGACAAAATTTCCGTTTACAGCGCGCGTGTGAATATGGGCACGAAACTGGGCGAGAAAATTGCCCGTGAATGGGAAGATCTTGATATCGACGTGGTGATCCCGATTCCGGAAACTTCCTGCGATATCGCGTTGGAAATCGCCCGAATTCTGGGCAAACCATACCGCCAGGGCTTTGTTAAAAACCGCTATGTTGGTCGTACCTTCATCATGCCGGGTCAGCAACTGCGTCGTAAGTCCGTGCGCCGTAAACTGAACGCCAACCGCGCCGAGTTCCGCGATAAAAACGTCCTGCTGGTGGATGACTCCATCGTTCGTGGCACCACTTCTGAGCAGATTATCGAGATGGCACGCGAAGCCGGAGCGAAGAAAGTGTACCTCGCCTCTGCGGCACCAGAGATTCGCTTCCCGAACGTTTATGGTATTGATATGCCGAGCGCCACGGAACTGATCGCTCACGGTCGCGAAGTGGATGAAATTCGCCAGATCATCGGTGCCGACGGTTTGATTTTCCAGGATCTCAACGATCTGATCGAAGCTGTTCGCGCTGAAAATCCGGATATCCAGCAGTTTGAATGCTCGGTGTTCAACGGCGTCTACGTCACCAAAGATGTTGATCAGGGCTATCTCGATTTTCTCGATACTTTACGTAATGACGACGCCAAAGCATTGCAACGTCAGAACGAAGTGGAAAACCTGGAAATGCATAACGAAGGATGATGCCTTCACTCAGGGTGCCAGTCTGGCACCCTGACTTGCAACTCCCGCCGAAATCCTGCAAAGTCTGCCTGCAAGTCTGACAGGGCAACTCTCTATGAAACGACTCATTGTAGGCATCAGTGGTGCCAGCGGCGCGATTTATGGCGTGCGCTTATTACAGGTTCTGCGCGATGTCACAGACATCGAAACGCATCTGGTTATGAGCCAGGCGGCGCGCCAGACCTTATCCCTCGAAACGGATTTTTCCCTGCGCGAAGTGCAGGCGTTAGCCGATGTAACTCATGATGCGCGCGATATTGCTGCCAGCATCTCTTCTGGTTCTTTCCAGACGCTGGGCATGGTGATTTTACCCTGTTCAATCAAGACCCTTTCCGGCATTGTCCATAGCTATACCGATGGCCTGTTGACCCGCGCGGCAGATGTGGTGCTGAAAGAGCGTCGCCCGTTGGTGCTCTGCGTGCGTGAAACACCGTTGCACTTAGGCCACCTGCGTTTAATGACTCAGGCGGCTGAAATCGGTGCGGTGATTATGCCTCCCGTTCCGGCGTTTTATCATCGCCCGCAATCCCTTGATGATGTGATAAATCAGACGGTTAACCGTGTTCTTGACCAGTTTGCGATAACCCTTCCCGTAGATCTCTTTGCCCGCTGGCAGGGCGCATAACTTTGCTGTTGCCCTGTTTCAGGGCAATTTTGCAACCGCGATCAAATCCTCGACATTTTGTTCCTTCCATTGAATCGAAACGCTGCGATTCAACCGCCATACCTGCTATCTTCAATTTCAGGACAATAATGCAACGTCTTATTAACATATTTTACGTTGAATGTTGCTGCTGTCGGCAAGATGGCATAAGACCTGCATGAACGAGCCTGCAAACACACAACACAATACACAATATAAAAAAGCCATTTCACTTGAGGGTTATGTATGAAGAAGTCGATTCTCGCTCTGTCTTTGTTAGTCGGTATCTCCGCAGCAGCTTCCAGCTACGCGGCGCTGCCGGAGACGGTACGTATCGGAACGGATACCACCTATGCACCGTTCTCATCGAAAGATGCCAAAGGTGACTTTGTTGGCTTTGATATCGATCTCGGTAACGAGATGTGCAAACGGATGCAGGTGAAATGTACCTGGGTTGCCAGTGACTTTGATGCGCTGATCCCCTCACTGAAAGCGAAAAAAATCGACGCTATTATTTCGTCGCTCTCCATTACCGATAAACGTCAGCAGGAGATTGCTTTCTCTGACAAGTTGTACGCCGCGGATTCCCGTCTGATTGCCGCTAAAGGTTCACCTATTCAGCCAACGCTGGATTCACTGAAAGGTAAACATGTCGGAGTGCTGCAAGGCTCCACTCAGGAAGCCTACGCTAACGATACCTGGCGCAGTAAAGGTATTGATGTTGTGGCTTATGCCAACCAGGATTTAGTCTATTCCGATCTTGCTGCGGGGCGTCTGGATGCTGCGTTACAAGATGAAGTCGCCGCCAGTGAAGGATTCCTTAAGCAACCTGCCGGTAAAGAGTTCGCCTTTGCTGGCCCTTCAGTGAAAGACAAAAAATACTTCGGTGACGGCACCGGTGTCGGGCTACGTAAAGATGATGCTGAACTGACGGCTGCGTTTAATAAGGCGCTTGGCGAACTGCGCCAGGATGGTACTTACGACAAGATGGCGAAAAAGTACTTCGATTTTAATGTCTACGGTGACTGATACGTCGCAGGGAAGCTGCACCTGATAGCGTCATTATCATGGTGCATTATAGGTTTGTTGCACTATCGTGGTGCATTGAAATGCATACTTAAGCAATTTTAATGAAAAATAATACGATTAACGGGCCAGGATATTTTGCCTTGTTGGTCAATTTTATGGCACGATAAGTGTAACAAACCTGTAAATATTCCCTATTAAAAGACTGTCAGTTGAGGACATTATGAAAAAACTGGTGCTATCGCTCTCCTTGGTTCTGGCCTTCTCCAGCGCGACTGCTGCTTTTGCTGCTATTCCGCAAAATATTCGCATCGGTACTGACCCGACTTATGCACCGTTTGAATCAAAAAATTCACAAGGTGAATTGGTTGGCTTTGATATCGACCTGGCGAAGGAACTGTGCAAACGCATCAATACGCAATGTACATTTGTCGAAAACCCGCTGGATGCGTTAATTCCGTCATTAAAAGCGAAGAAGATTGACGCCATCATGTCATCGCTTTCCATCACCGAAAAACGTCAGCAGGAAATAGCCTTCACCGACAAATTGTACGCCGCCGATTCTCGCCTGGTTGTGGCGAAAAATTCCGACATTCAGCCGACAGTAGAATCGCTGAAAGGCAAGCGGGTGGGCGTATTGCAGGGCACGACCCAGGAGACATTTGGTAACGAGCACTGGGCGCCAAAAGGCATTGAAATCGTCTCTTATCAGGGGCAGGACAACATTTATTCTGACCTGACCGCCGGGCGTATTGATGCCGCGTTCCAGGACGAAGTTGCCGCCAGCGAAGGTTTCCTCAAACAGCCAGTCGGTAAAGATTACAAATTCGGTGGCCCGTCTGTTAAAGATGAAAAACTGTTTGGCGTAGGCACCGGCATGGGCCTGCGTAAAGAAGATAACGAACTGCGCGAGGCACTGAACAAAGCCTTTGCCGAAATGCGCGCTGACGGTACTTACGAGAAATTAGCGAAAAAGTACTTCGATTTTGATGTTTATGGTGGTTAATCACCATCGGTGAAAGAAAGCCCGCTCCCTTTGGGTAACCGGAGGGAGACAAGAGGCAGGAAATTCACCACACACGACAGGACAGGCTGCATGTTGTATGGGTTTTCAGGTGTTATTTTACAGGGGGCGCTCGTCACGCTGGAGCTGGCTATCAGCTCTGTAGTGCTCGCTGTAATCATCGGTTTAATTGGCGCTGGCGGTAAGCTCTCGCAAAATCGGCTTTCGGGGCTGATTTTCGAAGGGTACACCACGCTGATTCGCGGCGTGCCGGACTTGGTGTTGATGCTGCTGATATTTTACGGTTTGCAGATTGCGCTAAACGCGGTGACGGAAGCGATGGGCGTCGGACAGATTGATATCGACCCGATGGTTGCCGGTATTATCACCCTGGGTTTTATTTACGGTGCTTACTTCACCGAAACGTTCCGTGGCGCGTTTATGGCGGTGCCGAAAGGACAAATAGAGGCGGCTACGGCGTTCGGTTTTACTCGCGGGCAAGTATTTCGGCGGATTATGTTTCCGGCGATGATGCGTTACGCTCTGCCGGGCATTGGCAACAACTGGCAGGTGATCCTCAAATCTACCGCTCTGGTTTCGTTACTCGGCCTGGAAGATGTGGTGAAAGCCACCCAATTGGCAGGCAAAAGTACATGGGAACCGTTCTATTTCGCCATCGTCTGTGGCGTGATTTATCTGGTTTTCACCACCGTTTCCAATGGTGTGCTGCTGTTCCTTGAGCGCCGCTACTCCGTGGGTGTGAAGAGGGCTGACCTGTGATCGAAATCTTACATGAATACTGGAAACCGCTGTTGTGGACCGACGGTTATCGCTTTACCGGCGTGGCGATTACCCTTTGGTTGCTGATTTTGTCAGTAGTGATAGGCGGAATTCTGGCGCTGTTTCTGGCGATTGGTCGCGTCTCAAGTAATAAATACATCCAGTTTCCAATCTGGTTATTTACCTATATTTTTCGCGGTACGCCGCTGTATGTGCAGTTGCTGGTGTTCTATTCCGGCATGTACACGCTGGAGATTGTTAAAGGGACCGAGTTCCTTAACGCTTTCTTCCGCAGTGGCCTGAACTGTACCGTGCTGGCGCTGACGCTTAACACTTGTGCTTACACCACCGAGATTTTTGCCGGAGCGATCCGCTCGGTGCCGCACGGGGAAATTGAAGCTGCCAGGGCCTATGGTTTCTCGACCTTTAAAATGTATCGCTGCATTATTTTACCGTCGGCGCTGCGTATTGCTTTACCGGCCTACAGCAACGAAGTGATCCTGATGTTGCATTCTACTGCGCTGGCGTTTACTGCCACGGTGCCGGATCTGCTGAAAATTGCCCGTGATATAAACGCCGCGACGTATCAACCTTTTACCGCCTTTGGCATTGCTGCGGTACTCTATTTAATCATCTCTTATGTCCTGATCAGCCTCTTTCGCAGAGCGGAAAAACGCTGGTTGCAGCATGTGAAACCTTCTTCAACGCACTGAGAATACGATGTCCGAGAATAAATTAAACGTTATCGATTTGCACAAACGCTACGGCGAACATGAAGTGCTGAAAGGGGTGTCACTGCAAGCGAATGCCGGAGATGTGATCAGCATCATCGGATCGTCGGGATCGGGGAAAAGTACCTTTCTGCGTTGCATTAACTTCCTCGAAAAACCGAGTGAAGGCTCGATCGTGGTTAACGGCCAGACCATCAATCTGGTGCGCGACAAAGACGGTCAACTGAAAGTCGCCGATAAAAATCAGCTGCGTTTACTGCGCACGCGCCTGACGATGGTGTTCCAGCACTTCAATCTCTGGAGCCATATGACGGTGCTGGAAAACGTCATGGAAGCGCCCATTCAGGTGCTGGGCCTGAGCAAGCATGAAGCGCGCGAGCGGGCGGTGAAATATCTGGCGAAAGTCGGCATAGACGAACGTGCGCAGGGGAAATATCCGGTGCATCTGTCCGGTGGTCAGCAACAGCGTGTTTCCATCGCAAGGGCGCTGGCAATGGAACCAGAAGTTCTGCTGTTTGATGAACCTACATCGGCCCTTGACCCAGAGCTGGTGGGCGAAGTGCTGCGCATTATGCAGCAGCTGGCGGAAGAGGGCAAAACGATGGTGGTGGTAACCCACGAAATGGAATTTGCTCGCCATGTCTCCACACATGTTATTTTCCTCCACCAGGGGAAAATCGAAGAAGAGGGTGCGCCAGAGCAATTATTTGGCAACCCGCAAAGTCCTCGTTTGCAACAGTTCCTTAAGGGATCGCTGAAATAATTGCCTCTCCGGTGGCTAATGCTGCCGGAGTATTTTCAAGGCTAATTTGCGAGTTAGCTTCCGTTGAAATGTATATATTGCAGTTCACTTAAAATAGTTCTGAATTCGCTGTCCAGATATAAAAACTGCCTGCTGCCTTGCTTATAAAGGGTGGTTATTGTCTCGTCATCTTAAATTTGAGAGGTGACGGAACGCCATGACCATATCGACAACTTCCACACCGCATGATGCGGTATTTAAATCCTTTTTACGTCATCCGGACACCGCGCGGGACTTTATTGATATTCACCTTCCCGCGCCGCTACGTAAACTTTGTGATTTATCGACGTTAAAACTGGAACCCAACAGTTTTATTGATGAAAACCTGCGACAATATTACTCCGACATCTTGTGGTCAGTGAAAACTGAGGAGGGGATGGGATATATTTATGTCGTCATTGAACACCAAAGTAAGGCGGAAGAATTAATGGCTTTTCGCATGATGCGCTATTCTATTGCGGCAATGCAAAACCATCTTGATGCAGGCTATAAAGAACTGCCTTTGGTGATCCCGATGCTGTTTTATCATGGTTGCAGAAGTCCTTATCCTTATTCTCTCTGTTGGCTTGATGAATTTGCGGAGCCTGCTATTGCCCGCCAAATTTATTCATCGGCTTTTCCGCTGGTGGATATTACCGTAGTGCCGGATGACGAGATTATGCAACACCGCAAAATGGCGTTACTGGAGTTAATGCAGAAACATATTCGCCAGCGCGATCTGTTAGGATTAGTCGACCAAATTGTTTCGCTGCTAGTTACAGGGAACACTAATGACAGACAGCTAAAAGCCCTGTTTAATTATGTATTACAAACGGGAGATGCCCAGCGTTTCCGTGCATTTATTGGTGAGATAACAGAACGCGCACCACAAGAAAAGGAGAAACTGATGACCATTGCTGACAGATTACGTGAAGAAGGCGCAATGCAGGGCAAACACGAAGAAGCCCTGCGTATTGCTCAGGAGATGCTGGAGAGAGGTTTAGACCGAGAGTTAGTTTTGACACTGACCCGACTTTCGCCAGACGAGCTTTTGGCGAAAAGCCACTAATTCTGAATTACCAGGAACTAACTGGCGGATGTTCGCGGTAAAACACATCAGTGAATAACGTCTGCCAGCGCCTCGTCTAAATCGTACCAGCGAAAAGCGAATCCCGCTTCTTCCAGCCTTTTTGGCAGCGCACGTTGCCCGCCTAATACCAGAACTGAAGATTCGCCCATTAACAGCCGAATAGCGGTGGCGGGGACGCGCATAATTGCCGGGCGATGCAGTGCATGACCGAGCGCGTGGGCAAATTGTTCGTTGCGTACCGGATAGGGGGCAACCATATTAAACGGTCCGCGCAGATCGTTATCCAGCAGCCAGAGAATCCCGTTGACCATATCATCGATATGAATCCAGGCCAGATACTGCCGACCAGAGCCAATGGGGCCACCTAAACCGAGGCGAAACGGCGGCAGCATTTTGCCGAGAATTCCGCCATCTGGTGCCAGCACCACACCGGTACGCAGCAGGCACACACGCGTTTTGTCGCTTTGCGCCCGACAGGCAATTTCTTCCCAGCGGGCGCAGAGTTTATGGGTAAATTCGTTATGCGGAGGCTCTTCTTCGGTAACCACTACTTCACCTAAATCACCGTAATATCCCGCCGCCGAACCAGAAATAAGGACCGACGGTGGCGTGTCGCTGGCGTTAATTAAATCCACCAGTTTTTGCGTAATATTCCAGCGACTTTGGCACAGTCGGTCTTTTTGCTCGCGAGTCCAGCGTTTGTCGGCAATCGGTTCGCCAGCCAGGTTGATTACCGCATCAACGCCGTTGAGGTTGCTTTGATCGGCGAGCCCTTGCCATAGTGTCACTTGAGGGCCGAGGATTGAACTGGCTTTCTGCGTGTTACGCGTCACCACAGTGACCTGATGGCCCAACTCCAGCAAACGCGGGATTAAATGGCGACCAATTAATCCAGTCCCTCCGGTGATCACTATATTCATGCAGCCTCCCGATATGGCGGTTAACGCTGCCAGCTCAAGGTCATTGATACCGAATCGGCGTAGCGCAGCGCGTGCAGTTTATCGATCTCCACTTCAGCATAGGTTACCCAGTGATGTTCTCGTGCGATATCGAGCACATCCTGAGTTAATTTTTCCAGCAAAGAGAAACGGTTATTCTCTACGTGTTGAATGATGTTTTTGGTGACGGTGCGATAGTTCAGCGCGTCATTAATATCTTCACTGGTACGCGCTTTATCGGCGGGGTAGTGGATCGTGACATTGATAACGATATCCTGACGGTTGTTAATCTCTTCGTCCTTAATTCCGATAAATGTACGTAAACGAAGGTTTTTTATACGAATAATAGCGGCAGGTTGTGACATTGCAGGTTCCCTGTTGTTTTACTTAGACTGGAATAATACACGAGAACCTTTCTCAGTTAACTATCTGAGATCTCATCATTCAATTGGGCCTTTAATAGTGATTGTCCGGTGGCTGGGCGCGAACGGATCCGCTCATGCCAGTTCTTCGCTGCCGGGTACATAGCAAGGTCAATCCGCTGACGAGCATATGCATTTATCCACGGCCAACAGGCAATATCCGCAATGCTGTAATCTTCGCCGCCAAGCCAGGGGGCGTTTTCCAGGCGCTTATTGAGTACCTGATACAGACGCTGGGTTTCAACCTGATAACGTTCAATAGCGTAAGGAATAGTCTGTGGCGCAGCATGATTAAAATGATGATTCTGTCCGAGCATTGGCCCCAGGCCGCCAACCTGCCAGAATAACCATTGTAAGGTGGTGGCGCGCTCACGCGGGTCGTGACTTAAAAATAGTCCCGTTTTCTCTGCCAGATACAACAATATTGCACCTGACTCAAAGAGGCTTAACGGTTCGCCGCCATCAGTCGGTGAATGATCAACAATTGCCGGAATCTTATTGTTCGGCGAAATGCGCAAAAACTCCGGGCGAAACTGACAGCCTTTCCCCAAGTCAACCTTAATTAAACGATAATCCAGGCCAGCCTCTTCGAGAAACAGCGTAATTTTGTGGCCATTTGGGGTAGGGGCATAATAGAGATCGATCATTGCAGCTCCGGTTGTCTAATAATCTGAACATCTCAAGTATAGAAACCCGGGAGGCTTGCGTGAGTTTTCATCAAGTAACCGTGGCAAAAAGGCTCTATAGTTTGAGAGCAAGCCCCTTTATCGCCGAGGATATAATGAGTAAACCCGCTATCACGCTTTGGTCAGATGCCCATTTTTTCTCCCCCTACGTGTTATCTGCCTGGGTGGCGTTGCAGGAGAAAGGACTACCTTTTCATATAAAGACTATCGACCTTGACAGCGGTGAACATTTACAGCCGACGTGGCAAGGTTACGGGCAGACACGCCGCGTGCCTTTGTTACAGATTGATGATTTTGAGTTGAGTGAATCCTCTGCCATAGCGGAATATCTGGAAGACCGTTTTGCGCCGCCGACCTGGGAACGCATTTATCCATTGGATCTGCAAAACCGGGCGCGTGCACGGCAGATTCAGGCATGGCTGCGGAGCGACCTGATGCCTCTGCGTGAAGAGCGTTCGACGGATGTCGTTTTTGCTGGCGCAAAAAAAGCACCGCTAACGGCGGAGGGAAAAGCCAGCGCGCAGAAATTGTTCGCAATGGCAGAACATTTACTGACGCATAACCAGCCTAATTTGTTTGGCGAGTGGTGCATTGCCGACACTGATTTAGCGCTAATGATTAATCGTCTGGTGCTGCACGGCGATGAAGTGCCGGAGCGTATGGTGGATTATGCGGCATTCCAGTGGCAGCGTGCTTCAGTTCAGCGTTTTATTGCACTTTCAGCAAAGCAATCTGGCTGATAGCAGCGACAGAATCCAGTATCATAGCTTACGTTTTTTCGACGAGGAGTGAGTGATGAAACTGATGTTTGCATCGGACATTCATGGGTCGTTACCGGCGACGGAACGTGTACTGGAGTTGTTTGCCCAAAGCGGCGCGCAGTGGCTGGTGATTCTTGGCGACGTGTTGAATCACGGCCCACGCAATGCTTTACCGGAGGGCTATGCGCCGGCAAAGGTGGCGGAACGCTTGAATGAAGTGGCGCATAAAGTCATCGCTGTACGTGGCAACTGCGACAGTGAAGTGGACCAAATGCTGCTGCATTTCCCAATGACCGCGCCATGGCAACAGGTGTTGCTGGAAAAACAGCGCCTGTTTCTGACACATGGGCATCTGTTTGGCCCGGATAATCTGCCGGCGTTAAACCAGAACGACGTGCTGGTGTATGGTCATACCCATCTGCCGGTGGCGGAGCAGCGGGGGGAGATTTTCCACTTCAACCCCGGTTCGGTTAGCATTCCGAAAGGCGGCAATCTGGCGAGCTACGGCATGCTCGAAGATGACGTACTAAGCGTAATCGCACTCAATGATCAAAGTATCATTGCGCAGGTCGCGATTAATCCGTAATTTACCCAACAACTCAAAATGCGCCGTAAGAGCGCCAGAAAAAGAAGGTTTCCTGATAATGGAACAGCGTCGTTTGGCAAGTACTGAATGGGTGGATATTGTCAATGAAGATAACGAAGTCATTGCACAAGCCAGCCGGGAACAAATGCGGGCACAGTGTCTGCGTCATCGTGCAACTTACATCGTCGTGCATGATGGTATGGGCAAAATTCTGGTCCAGCGTCGTACCGAGACAAAAGACTTTTTACCCGGCATGTTAGATGCTACTGCTGGTGGTGTGGTCCAGGCTGATGAACAACTGCTGGAATCCGCACGTCGCGAAGCGGAAGAAGAGTTGGGCATTGCCGGTGTCCCCTTTGCCGAGCACGGGCAGTTCTATTTCGAAGATAAAAATTGCCGAGTCTGGGGCGCGTTGTTCAGCTGTGTTTCTCACGGCCCTTTCGCCCTTCAGGAAGATGAAGTCAGCGAGGTCTGCTGGCTGACGCCAGAAGAAATCACCGCGCGTTGCGATGAGTTCACACCAGACTCGCTAAAAGCTTTGGCGTTGTGGATGAAGCGCAATGCCAACAATGAAGCCGTAGAGGCTGAAACGGCAGAATGAAAAAAGAGCCGCAGTTGCGGCTCTCAGGTTGTAGACAAAGTGTGCTTTGTTTATGACGGATGCGGCGTAAATGCCTTATCCGGCCTACAAAATATTGCAAATTCAATATATTGCATGGGCCATGTAGGCATGATAAGCGTAGCGCATCAGGCAATTTTCCCGTTGTCATCAATCTAAGAGCCGCAATCGCGGCTCTTAACGTTTTTAATGGTAGCCCATCAACTGGGCGCCTATCACCACCACGCTGGACATAATAAACAGCAGCCCAAGCAGTGTTGCCCCCACTTTTATCCAGTTACGGAAGTCCACCCGGCAAACACCGAGCGTGGCCATTAATGAAGCCGAGGTCGGGTAAATGATATGACTGAAGCCATCGCCAAACTGGAAGGCCAGCACGGTAACCTGACGGTTAACGCCGACCAGATCGCCAAGCGGTGCCAGTAACGGCATGGTTAACGCGGCCTGGCCAGAACCGGATGTCACGAAGAAATTAAATACCGCCTGGAAGAGCAGCATAAACCACGCCGCGACCGCGTTATCAAGACCGCTAATGGCATTGGCAATGCTGTTGAGGATGGTATTCAGTACGCTGGCATCACCGGCTTCGCCGTTACCTACCAGCAGCAAAATCCCTTTGGCGAAACCAACCAGCAGGGCGGGGGCTATCATCATTCGCGCGCCTTCGGTAAATGATGAAGCCATGGTGTTTACCGTCATACCATTCAGACGGAAGACAACGCCGATGATGCCAATTACCAGACCCATAGCGAAGAACTGGCTGGCAATTTCAGGAATAAACCAGGCATTGACAATAACGCCCCAAATCACCCAGATCATGACGGCGGTTAAAACAATTAATACCAGCCAGTCACCAAAGGTAAATGGGCGCTGTTCGACATCCGCCTGTTTTTCGCGGAAGAAACGATCGGACTCATGAACGCGTGACAACAGAGGATTCTTTTTCACCCGTGAGGCGTACACCATGGTGAAGACCAGGCCAATCAGAGTAGAGATTACCCATACCACGATGCGCAAACCGGAGCCAGAAAGCACCGGAACACCAGCGATCCCCTGGGCGACGACCACGCAGAACGGGTTCATCCACGAGCTGGCAAAACCGATTTGCGTAGCGATATAGGTTACCAGGACGGTGGTGATACTGTCATAACCTAGCCGTACCATGAGTGGCGCGATGATGATGGCAAAGGCGACTGCCTCTTCCCCCATGCCAAATACCGCACCGCCGAGTGAAAAGAGAATAAATAACGCCGGAATGAAAAGAATTTCATTCCCTCGTGTGTGGCGGATAAGCGCCAGGATGCCGTTATCAATAGTTCCTGTACGCATCACGATGCCAAACGCGCCGCCAATCACCAGCATAAACATGATGATGCCAACGGCGGTCCCATATTTCGAACCAGAGGTTAGCCCTTCAAACGGGAAGTTCATCAGGCCGGGACGTTCATCGCCCGTCGAGAACAGTTGTACGCGGTGATACTCTGGTTCGCCCGCCTCGTTGGTCAGAATGCGAAATGAGTGAGGGTCTACAACCTTGCGTGTTTTTGTCTGACCATCAACCTGATATTGCACTTCCTGACTGTCAAACATTCCCACCGGAACAACCCAGGTGGCGAGACTGGTTAAAATAGCAACAAAAAAGATAATCACCAGAGTATCGGGCATTGCCCATCTTCTGGTTGGTTTGGATTCAGTGATTGCTGACATAGCGCAAATTTTCCCTTGCACAAGACAAAGTGGTAAGTATGCAAAGTGAGATGACGCAATTCATTGATGCAGCGCAGTTAAGCAAGATAATCAGAAAGGAGTAATGCAAATTAAGAGAATAAAAAAACGGAAATAGTGGCTATTTCCGGTTCTGATATCCGCAGCAGTAAGGCTGCGGATTATGACGAGATTACTGCTGCTGTGCAGACTGAATCGCAGTCAGCGCGATGGTGTAGACGATATCGTCAACCAGTGCGCCACGGGACAGGTCGTTAACCGGCTTGCGCATACCCTGCAGCATCGGCCCGATGGAGATCAGGTCGGCAGAACGCTGTACCGCTTTGTAGGTGGTGTTACCGGTGTTCAGATCCGGGAAGATGAACACGGTAGCGCGACCTGCAACCGGAGAGTTCGGCGCTTTAGATTTCGCAACGTCAGCCATTACCGCAGCGTCGTACTGCAGCGGGCCGTCGATCATCAGGTCAGGACGTTTTTCCTGCGCCAGATGAGTTGCTTCGCGAACTTTCTCTACGTCGCTACCTGCACCAGAAGTACCGGTGGAGTAGGAGAGCATAGCCACACGCGGTTCGATACCGAAGGCTGCGGCGGAATCCGCGGACTGGATGGCGATTTCAGCCAGCTGTTCTGCGGTCGGATCCGGGTTGATCGCACAGTCACCGTAAACGTAAACCTGTTCCGGCAGCAGCATGAAGAACACGGAAGATACCAGAGAGCTACCCGGTGCAGTTTTGATCAGCTGCAGCGGCGGACGGATGGTGTTTGCGGTAGTGTGAACAGCACCAGAAACCAGACCATCAACTTCATCCTGTTCCAGCATCAGGGTACCGAGAACCACGTTGTCTTCCAGCTGTTCGCGGGCAACGGTTTCGGTCATGCCTTTGTTCTTACGCAGTTCGACCAGACGAGCAACATATTTTTCGCGAACCACTTCTGGATCAACGATTTCAATGCCTGCGCCCAGTTCTACGCCTTGAGACGCTGCAACTCGGTTGATCTCTGCCGGGTTACCCAACAGTACGCAAGTTGCGATACCACGTTCAGCACAGATGGCGGCTGCTTTAACGGTACGCGGTTCGTCGCCTTCCGGCAGAACGATACGTTTGCCCGCTTTGCGCGCCAGTTCGGTCAGCTGATAACGGAACGCAGGCGGAGACAGACGGCGGCTGCGCTCGGAAGTAGCAGTCAGAGAGTCAATCCAGTCAGCGTTGATGTAGTTAGCAACGTATTCCTGAACTTTCTCGATACGCTCGTGATCGTCAACCGGAACTTCCAGGTTGAAGCTCTGCAGGCTCAGAGAAGTCTGCCAGGTGTTGGTGTTCACCATGAATACCGGCAGGCCGGTAGCGAAAGCGCGTTCGCACAGTTTAGAAATGCGCGCGTCCATTTCATAGCCGCCAGTCAGCAGCAGAGCGCCGATTTCTACGCCGTTCATTGCAGCAAGGCAAGCGGCAACCAGTACGTCAGGACGGTCTGCGGAAGTTACCAGCAGAGAACCTGCACGGAAGTGCTCCAGCATGTGCGGAATGCTGCGTGCACAGAAAGTTACAGATTTCACGCGGCGAGTGTTGATGTCGCCTTCGTTGATGATGGTGGCATTCAGGTGGCGTGCCATATCGATAGCACGAGTCGCGATCAGATCAAAGCTCCACGGCACAGCGCCGAGAACCGGCAGCGGGCTGGATTCTTGCAGCTTCGCTGGATCAACATTGTTGATTTTAGCTTTGGAAGAGTCGTCGAAAATCTCGGACAGATCCGGGCGAGTACGACCCTGTTCATCAACCGGTGCGTTCAGTTTGTTAACGATAACGCCAGTGATGTTGGTGTTTTTGGCACCACCGAAGCTGTTACGAGTCAGTTCGATACGCTCTTTCAGCTGTTCCGGGGTGTCAGTACCCTGAGACATAACGAAGACGATTTCCGCGTTCAGCGTTTTGGCGATTTCGTAGTTCAGAGACTGGGCAAACTGGTGTTTACGTGTCGGTACCAGACCTTCAACCAGAACCACTTCAGCGTCTTTGGTGTTAGCGTGGTAGTTCGCGACGATCTCTTCCATCAGCACATCTTTTTTATTGCTGGAAAGCAGACCTTCAACGTAGCTCATTTTCAGCGGTTCGGCGGCTGTCGTGGTGGAAGAGCTCGCACGCACGATAGTCGTTGTCTGATCGGGCGCATCGCCACCGGTACGCGGCTGAGCAATAGGTTTGAAAACGCTCAGACGAACGCCTTTGCGTTCCATTGCACGGATCACGCCGAGGCTGACGCTGGTCAGACCGACGCTGGTTCCGGTAGGGATCAGCATAATAATACGGGACACGGTTTATCCTCTTTCGTTACCGCCGGTTGGCGGGTTACAAAACAGCACCGCCAGCTGGGCTGGCGGTGTGAAATCAGGCAGTCAGGCGGCTCGCGTCTTGCGCGATAACCAGTTCTTCGTTGGTTGGGATAACCACCGCAGGACGGGTACCTTCTTTGTTGATGAAACCAGATTTGCCGAAACGTGCAGCCAGGTTGCGTTCGCGATCAACTTCAAAGCCCAGCACGCCCAGTTTGCCCAGAGACAGTTCACGAACCATCGCTGCGTTTTCACCGATACCACCGGTGAATACAACAGCGTCCAGACGACCATCCATCAGCGCGGTGTATGCACCGATGTATTTCGCCAGGCGGTGGCAGTAAACGTCCATTGCGCGCTTCGCGTCTTCTTTCGTCGCGTAGTTATCTTCAACATAGCGGCAGTCGCTGGTCACTTCGGTCAGACCCAGCAGGCCAGACTCTTTGGTCAGCAGTTTGTTGATGGCATCAACGCTCATGCCGAGGGTGTCGTGCAGGTGGAAAATGATCGCCGGATCGATGTCACCAGAACGAGTACCCATTACCAGGCCTTCCAGCGGAGTCAGACCCATAGAGGTATCAACGCATTTGCCGTTACGGATAGCAGAAACGGAACCACCGTTGCCCAGGTGGCAGGTGATGATGTTCAGTTCTTCTACCGGTTTGTTCAGCATTTTTGCCGCTTCCTGAGTTACATAGAAGTGGCTGGTGCCGTGCGCGCCATAACGACGGATGCCGTGCTCTTTGTACAGGTTGTACGGCAGGGCGTAGAGGTAAGACTCTTCCGGCATAGTCTGGTGGAACGCCGTGTCAAATACAGCAACGTTTTTATCTTTCAACTGCGGGAAAGATTTCAGTGCTTCTTCGATACCGATCAGGTGAGCCGGGTTGTGCAGCGGTGCAAAAGAAGCTGCATCTTTGATACCCTGAATAACAGACTCGTCGATCACTACGGAGCTGGTATACTTCTCACCGCCGTGTACGATACGGTGACCGATAGCGGTCAGCTGCGCAGACAGTTCTGGTTTTTGTGCCAGAATAGTATTAACGATAAAGTTGAGCGCTTCGCTGTGAGCGGCGCCTGCACCTAAAGCCGCTTCTTGTTTATTGCCGTCCATTTTCCATTTGATACGTGCTTCGGGCAGGTGGAAACATTCGGCTAAACCAGAAAGGTACTCTTCACCATTCGCTGCATCGATGATTGCAAATTTCAGTGAAGAACTACCGCAGTTCAGAACCAGTACTAACTTACTCGACATGGAAGTACCTATAATTGATACGTGGCTAAAAAAACGTCAGGGAGCCATAGAGCGTAGCGCATGATGACACCGACATTTATGATTAACATCATGCACTGCAAATTTTTTTTGCATGATGGAAGAAATATCTTGAGTCTATGCCATTTTGCGTAATTTTCAGCCAATGGCATAATGTTTATGAATTTGACGACTCAATGAATATGTACTACTCGGCCATTTCAGGCTGCTAAAGGATACCTGATTGTGGGTATGGAAGACAAAATGTTTTGAACGTTGTCCCGCTGAGTTGTGAATTTGCACAAATTTTTGAATCTTTATATGTGAAGTTGAGGTGAAGCATGTCAACGCCGGATAATCGTTCTGTTAATTTTTTTAGCTTGTTTCGCCGGGGACAGCATTACTCAAAGACGTGGCCGCTGGAAAAACGCCTTGCCCCGGTCTTTGTTGAGAATCGAGTCATTAAGATGACGCGCTATGCGATCCGCTTTATGCCGCCGATCGCCGTGTTTACTCTCTGCTGGCAGATTGCGCTGGGCGGTCAGCTTGGTCCGGCAGTCGCCACTGCGTTGTTCGCCCTAAGCTTACCCATGCAGGGACTGTGGTGGCTGGGCAAGCGCTCTGTAACGCCATTACCACCTGCAATCCTCAACTGGTTTTATGAAGTTCGCGGTAAATTGCAGGAGTCTGGACAGGTGCTGGCACCTGTTGAAGGCAAGCCTGATTACCAGGCATTAGCTGACACGCTTAAGCGCGCCTTCAAACAACTGGATAAAACTTTCCTTGATGATTTGTAATTGACCCCTGATTACGCATATAAAAGAAGGCAGACATCGGCCTTCTTTTTTTTCACCGTAGTAGAGTGATACAGGAGTCAACAATGGAAATGACCAACGCGCAACGTCTTATTTTGTCTAACCAGTACAAAATGATGACTATGCTCGATCCGGCAAATGCTGAACGTTACCGTCGCCTGCAAACAATCATTGAGCGTGGTTATGGTTTACAAATGCGTGAACTGGATCGCGAGTTTGGCGAGCTGAAAGAAGAAACCTGCCGCACTATCATCGACATTATGGAGATGTATCACGCGCTGCATGTTTCCTGGTCTAATTTACAGGACCAGCAATCCATCGATGAACGTCGTGTCACCTTCCTCGGCTTTGACGCCGCCACCGAAGCACGTTATCTCGGTTATGTCCGCTTTATGGTTAACGTTGAAGGGCGTTACACCCATTTTGATGCCGGAACTCACGGTTTTAATGCCCAGACGCCAATGTGGGAGAAATATCTGCGCATGTTGAATGTCTGGCATGCCTGCCCGCGTCAGTATCACCTGAGCGCTAACGAAATTAACCAAATCATCAACGCCTGAGGAGGCCCGCGTGCGGTGTAAAGGTTTTCTGTTTGATCTGGATGGAACGCTGGTGGATTCTCTGCCCGCGGTAGAGCGGGCGTGGAGCAACTGGGCCAGACGTCATGGGCTAGCACCGGAAGATGTGCTGGCGTTTATTCATGGTAAACAGGCGATTACGTCTCTGCGCCATTTCATGATGGGCAAATCGGAGACGGAAATTGCCGCCGAGTTTACCCGTCTGGAACAAATCGAGGCCACGGAAACCGAAGGTATTACCGCACTCCCAGGGGCGATAGCTTTACTCAATCATTTGAATAAAGCGGGGATTCCGTGGGCCATTGTCACTTCTGGTTCCATGCCTGTTGCGCGAGCACGTCACAAAGTCGCCGGACTTCCCGCGCCGGAAGTGTTTGTTACCGCAGAGCGGGTTAAACGTGGAAAACCAGAGCCTGATGCATATCTGTTAGGTGCACAACTGTTGGGCCTTGCGCCGCAGGAATGCGTGGTGGTAGAGGATGCTCCCGCTGGTGTGCTTTCTGGCCTGGCGGCGGGTTGCAAGGTTATCGCAGTCAATGCACCGGCTGAGACGCCGCGTCTGAATGAGGTAGATTTGGTCCTCCATAGTCTGGAACAAATTACTGTGATCAAACAGCCAAATGGTGACGTTATTATTGCGTGAAACGCCAGATCATGATTTAGCCCCGTCCCGACGGGGCTTTTTTGTGGCAGAATCAGGCCATCCCCCTCAATTAACAAGGATACGTTGTGAACGGTGAATTGATCTGGGTTCTTTCATTACTGGCGGTTGCTATCGTCTTGTTTGCGACTGGCAGAGTGCGTATGGATGCGGTCGCTTTGTTTGTCATTGTTGCGTTTGCATTAAGCGGTACGCTGACCGTCCCTGAAGTGTTTTCCGGTTTTTCCGATCCTAACGTGGTACTGATCGCCGCCTTGTTTATTATTGGCGATGGTTTAGTCCGCACGGGTGTCGCCACTGTAATGGGGACATGGCTGGTTAAAGTGGCAGGCAACAGTGAAATCAAAATGTTGGTTTTGTTGATGCTGACCGTTGCGGGCCTTGGCGCGTTTATGAGTTCAACGGGCGTCGTCGCTATCTTTATCCCTGTGGTGTTAAGCGTCGCTATGCGCATGCAAACGTCGCCGTCGCGCCTGATGATGCCGTTAAGTTTTGCCGGGCTGATCAGCGGCATGATGACGCTGGTGGCAACGCCACCTAACCTGGTGATTAACAGTGAATTGCTGCGTGAAGGCTATCATGGTTTTAGTTTCTTTAGCGTAACCCCCATCGGCCTGGTCGTACTGGTGCTGGGCATCTTGTATATGTTAGTGATGCGTTTCATGCTGAAAGGGGATGCCCAGACCCCGCCGCGTGAAGGCTGGACGCGTCGTACCTTCCGCGATCTTATCCGTGAATACCGACTTACCGGGCGCGCGCGTCGCCTGGCCATTCGTCCCGGTTCGCCGATGATTGGCCAGCGACTGGACGATCTCAAATTACGTGAACGTTATGGCGCTAACGTCATCGGTGTTGAACGCTGGCGGCGTTTTCGTCGCGTTATTGTGAACGTGAACGGGGTTTCTGAATTCCGGGCGCGTGACGTTTTGCTTATTGATATGTCTGCGGCTGATGTCGATCTCCGACAATTTTGTAGTGAACAATTGCTGGAACCGATGGTGCTGCGCGGCGAGTATTTTTCCGATCAAGCCCTTGATGTTGGCATGGCGGAGATTTCATTAATTCCTGAGTCTGAGTTGATTGGTAAATCGGTGCGCGAAATTGGCTTTCGTACGCGCTACGGACTGAATGTGGTGGGCCTGAAACGCAACGGCGTGGCGCTAGAAGGTTCGCTGGCGGATGAGCCTCTGCTGCTGGGCGATATCATTCTGGTCGTCGGTAACTGGAAGCTTATCGGTATGTTGGCAAAACAGGGCCGCGACTTCGTGGCGCTGAACTTACCGGAAGAAGTGAGTGAAGCATCGCCTGCGCACAGTCAGGCACCCCATGCCATTTTCTGTCTGGTGTTGATGGTGGCGTTAATGCTGACTGATGAAATCCCTAATCCCATCGCGGCTATCATTGCCTGCCTGCTGATGGGAAAATTCCGCTGTATCGATGCTGAAAGCGCCTATAAATCCATTCACTGGCCGAGCATTATTTTGATCGTTGGGATGATGCCGTTCGCGGTAGCGCTACAGAAAACCGGCGGTGTCGCGCTGGCGGTGAAAGGGTTAATGGACATCGGCGGCGGTTACGGGCCGCATATGATGCTTGGCTGTTTGTTTGTCTTGTCGGCGGTGATTGGTTTGTTTATTTCGAATACGGCAACGGCTGTGTTGATGGCGCCGATTGCGCTGGCCGCGGCTAAAACAATGGGCGTCTCGCCGTATCCATTTGCCATGGTGGTGGCGATGGCAGCATCCGCCGCCTTTATGACGCCAGTTTCCTCACCGGTTAACACGTTGGTTTTAGGGCCGGGAAATTACAGCTTTAGTGATTTTGTGAAGCTGGGAGTACCGTTCACCGTTATTGTGATGGCGGTTTGCGTGGTGATGATTCCGATGCTGTTTCCGTTTTAACGAGAGCCCGATGCGACGCTGGCGCGTCTTATCAGGCTGCGTCGGCTGGTATCTGTCTGCTTACAGCGGCGAATCCTGGCTAATCTCATCGAGCGATAGTTGGAAGCTGGGAACAAAGACTTCAATGAAGTAGTCCATCTCCTGGCTGCGGCGCGCTTCAAGCGTCGCTTCCAGCCGCGTTTTTGCCAGCAAAAATTCATTATTTCCGGCTGCGAGCTCTTCCAGACATTTCAGATAGGCACAAAGTGCATCAGCCTGTTTCACCAGCGACTTTTCTTCATCGCTATACGCATTTTCATCGATTAATGGCGCGAAAATATCCCGCAACTCCTCCGGAACCATATCGACCAGCTTTTGTTGGGCGATTTTTTCAATGGCTTTGTATTCCTGAGCGATTTGCGAGTTGAAATATTTCACTGGGGTAGGGAGATCGCCGGTGAGCACTTCAGAGGCATCGTGGTACATCGCCAGCAGAGCGATGCGTTCAGCGTTGACATTTCCGCCAAACTTACGGTTTTTAATGGCAGCCAGCGCATGGGCGACCATCGCCACCTGCAAACTGTGCTCAGACACATTTTCTGTCCGTACATTGCGCATTAACGGCCAGCGGTTAATGAGTTTCAGACGGGAGAGATGGGCAAAAAAATGGCTCTGCTTCATAACGACCTTGCGTGTGATGACTTCATGAGATCATTGTGGGGGGATAACACTGCCGGACGCAATCTCCGGCAGTGAATTTAAGATTACAGCTGATGATAGCCAGAAAGGAAACGAGCGAATTTACTTAATGACAGTTCGATATCATCAACGCGCGGCAGCGTAACTATGCGGAAGTGGTCCGGCCACGGCCAGTTAAAAGCCGTCCCCTGAACCAGCAGAACTTTTTCCTGTAACAGGAAGTCCAGCACCATCTTCTGGTCGTCGTGAATATTAAAACGTTTGGCGTCGATTTTTGGGAACATGTACAGCGCGCCGCGTGGCTTCACGCAGGAAACGCCTGGAATGTCGTTAATCAATTCCCATGCGCGATTACGCTGCTCGTAAAGACGCCCGCCTGGTAAGATAAATTCACTGATACTCTGATAGCCACCCAATGCGGTCTGAATCGCGTGTTGTGCGGGAACGTTGGCGCAAAGTCGCATTGAGGCCAGCATCTCCAGACCTTCGATGTAGCCTTTGGCGTGTTTTTTCGGCCCGTTCAGCACCATCCAGCCCTGACGGAAGCCTGCCACGCGATACGTTTTCGACAGACCGTTAAAGGTAATGGTCAGCAGGTCAGGCGCCATCGCCGCGATCGAGTGATGCTCGGCGTCGTCGTAGAGAATTTTGTCGTAAATTTCATCGGCGAAGATAATGAGATTATGCTGACGCGCAATCTCCACAATTTCCATTAAAAGCTCTTTGGAATAAACCGCGCCGGTAGGGTTGTTCGGGTTGATAATAACGATACCGCGCGTACGAGGCGTAATTTTAGCGCGAATATCATCAAGGTCCGGAAACCAGTCAGAGGACTCGTCACAAAGGTAGTGCACCGCTTTACCGCTGGAGAGCGAAACCGCCGCGGTCCATAGTGGGTAATCAGGTGCAGGAACCAACATTTCATCCCCGCTGTTCAGCAAGGCCTGCATTGCCTGAACGATAAGCTCCGATACACCATTGCCGATGTAAATATCTTCCACGGTAACATCACGCATGCCTCGCGCCTGATAGTGCTGCATGATGGCTTTACGCGCAGAGTAGAGGCCTTTTGAATCACAATAGCCCTGAGCGGTCGGGAGGTTGCGTATCACGTCAACCAGGATCTCATCAGGAGCGTCAAAACCGAACGGGGCTGGGTTGCCGATGTTCAGTTTCAATACCTTGTTACCTTCTTCTTCCAGGCGTTTTGCTTCTTTCAGCACCGGACCACGGATGTCATAACAGACATTCTCTAACTTGCTGGATTTTTCAATGGGTGACATGAATCTTGACCTTTTTTGCTGTTATCGCCACTCCCTGCCGTGGAAGTCAGCTTAGAACAATGTACTCCCCCGAGGCGGTGTTTTGAAGTTCTGCAGAACAAGATTTTGCGAGAGTAAAAGAAGGGAATGTGCTGTTAATAACTTAATAATCGTTAAATATTGAGATGCATATGCTTAATGATTTGTGTTTTGTAGTGATTTATTCTAAGTATTAATCTAATGCATAGTTTTTTGTCTGGTAGATAAATGTGCGAATTTCCTTTGATTTAAGAAATCACGAACATAACATATTCATGATATTTTCATTATAAGTGAAACATTAACAGAGTAGTGATTGCCGAAGTGTCGTATAGGTGATGACGTGCGAAACTATTGTTAAGCGTAATTAATGAATGCAGGGTGTGCTAATTAATTATTATTTAATATTCAAAAAGGTTTTGTTGTGCTTATTAATAATAGAAGATTACTTTGCCTAACATAACATAACTTTGCATCAGATAATTCGCAATGGCCCTTATAAATAAATGGGTTTTAGGGTAAAATGCTCGCTTAAATGACGGAACCCCCACTTTTGATGCAGACAAATCATCGCCGCTTATGCGTGTTCACGCTGGGTTGGCGCCGCTTTGCTAGTAGTGGAACAAGGATCAACATTTACATTTACACAAACACTCGCATGTCATAAATAGAAAAGAGTGAGTAACTTAATAGATATGCGATTCCTGAAGATATATTCTGTGAACTACTTCAGGCATTATAACGGAACAATGTGAGTCGTTCTTATTAGTGCAACTCATATGCATTTTAACTTTCATCCAGACTTCCGGATGAAACTGCCAGGGAGGCACATTACAAATGGAATTGCTTGTTTGTGTGTGCACAGCATTAACCAGCTCAGTATGAGCCGCCAGTAAGTGATAATATATGATAAGTGCAAATCGTCCGATAATTAACCTCGACCTCGATCTGCTGAGAACATTTGTTGCTGTTGCCGATCTGAACACTTTTGCTGCCGCAGCTGCCGCCGTGTGTCGTACTCAGTCCGCTGTTAGTCAGCAAATGCAACGTCTTGAACAACTCGTTGGGAAAGAACTGTTCGCTCGGCATGGTCGTAACAAACTGTTAACTGAACATGGCATTCAGCTTCTTGGCTATGCCAGGAAGATCCTGCGTTTTAATGATGAAGCTTGCTCATCATTAATGTTCAGTAATCTTCAGGGCGTGTTAACAATCGGCGCTTCAGATGAATCTGCTGATACGATCTTACCTTTCCTGCTTAATCGCGTGAGTTCGGTTTATCCGAAACTTGCGCTGGATGTCCGCGTTAAGCGTAATGCTTATATGGCAGATATGCTGAAGTCCCAGGAAGTGGATTTAATGGTTACCACAAATCGTCCTGATACCTTTAAGGCGTTGAATCTGAGAACTTCTCCAACGCACTGGTATTGCGCTGCGGAATACGTATTGCAAAAAGGCGAGCCGATCCCTCTGGTGTTGTTGGATGATCCTAGTCCGTTCCGCGATATGGTTCTGGCAACACTCAATAAAGCAGATATTCCATGGCGTCTGGCTTATGTCGCCTCCACGTTGCCGGCGGTCCGTGCTGCCGTGAAAGCGGGATTGGGTGTAACAGCCAGGCCGGTTGAGATGATGAGTCCGGACCTGCGCGTCTTGAGTGCTGTGGACGGTTTACCACCACTGCCAGATACCGAATATTTGCTCTGCTATGATCCGTCCAGCGGTAATGAACTGGCCCAGGTGATATATCAGGCTATGGAGAGTTATCAGAATCCATGGCAGTTCAGCGCGACAGGAGCCCATGAAGGGGATGATTCTCTGTTAATTGAAGGCGATTACGAATAATTGCCTGGTACCAGGTAACCACATTTGTAAAAACAAGCCACTGATGTTTTTTTGAACGTCAGTGGCTTTTTTTTACAATAAATGATGACGACTTTTCCTGATTTTGAACAAATGTGTTCATTTTTCAATCGACCTCCATTCTCTATACGCGCGAACAAAAAATCGCCTGATAAAAATCTCCTGCTACAATAATGTTAAAAAATACGTGAACTTGTTGCTGTATTTTTGTTATGGATTAACAAAAGCGTGTCACAGATCAAGAAAATACTCTCTTTTAGGGGGAGGAATCGACACAAATTCCTGTCAAAATAGGCCCGTATTTTTTCCATTGCTTCACAACGGACACGATTCAACAACATCTAATTTTCCTGGAGTCGTCAATGATCTGGGATGAAGAGCATTAAATGCAAGGGTTGTTGGTATTATGTAAATTAATGTGAAGAAACTTTTGTTAAAGTTGACAAAAGGTTATAGAAAGGGGTAAAAGACCACATCAATTCACTGTATAAAATTGTTATTACAGTAGTTGTAAGGTTTTTTTTATTCCTCCCCATGAATCGATGTGGCGTCCATCTGCCGTGAAGAGCAGTGAATCTGGCGCTACTTTTGATGAGTAAGCAATGAGTATGTCAACATCCACTGAAGTCATCGCTCATCACTGGGCATTCGCTATCTTTCTTATCGTTGCCATTGGCCTGTGTTGCCTGATGCTGGTAGGCGGTTGGTTTTTAGGCGGTCGCGCACGCGCGAGGTCGAAAAACGTGCCGTTTGAATCCGGTATCGACTCGGTCGGCTCCGCCCGCTTACGCCTGTCCGCCAAGTTTTATCTGGTGGCCATGTTCTTCGTTATCTTCGACGTTGAAGCGCTGTATCTGTTCGCATGGTCAACCTCTATTCGCGAAAGCGGCTGGGTAGGCTTTGTGGAAGCTGCAATTTTTATTTTTGTGTTACTGGCAGGTCTGGTTTATCTGGTGCGTATTGGCGCGCTGGACTGGACGCCCGCGCGTTCACGCCGCGAGCGTATGAACCCGGAAACGAACAGTATCGCTAATCGTCAACGCTAACCGCGAGGCATTAAGATGGATTATACGCTCACCCGCATAGATCCCAACGGTGAGAACGACCGTTACCCCCTGCAAAAGCAGGAGATCGTAACCGACCCTCTGGAGCAAGAAGTTAACAAAAACGTGTTTATGGGCAAGCTCAATGACATGGTTAACTGGGGTCGTAAAAACTCAATTTGGCCGTATAACTTCGGTCTTTCCTGCTGTTACGTTGAGATGGTGACTTCGTTTACCGCGGTGCATGACGTGGCGCGTTTTGGCGCAGAAGTATTGCGTGCTTCGCCGCGTCAGGCTGACCTGATGGTGGTGGCAGGAACCTGCTTTACAAAAATGGCACCGGTTATTCAGCGTCTTTATGACCAGATGCTGGAACCAAAATGGGTTATCTCAATGGGTGCCTGTGCCAACTCCGGCGGTATGTACGATATTTATTCCGTTGTGCAGGGCGTCGATAAATTCATCCCGGTTGATGTGTATATCCCGGGCTGCCCGCCGCGTCCTGAAGCGTACATGCAGGCACTGATGCTGTTGCAGGAATCTATCGGTAAAGAACGTCGTCCGCTCTCCTGGGTGGTTGGCGATCAGGGCGTTTATCGCGCCAATATGCAATCAGAGCGCGAACGCAAGCGCGGTGAACGCATTGCCGTAACCAACCTGCGTACACCTGACGAGATTTAATTTGCGCCTGTCGGCAAAGGGATTTTTCTTCGCTTATTCCTAAATCTATTTCGCGAAGCTTACTGTGCCGACAGTCACCACGGACCATTTGCAATGGTGAACAATATGACCGACTTAACCGCGCAAGAACCCGCCTGGCAGACCCGCGATCATCTTGATGATCCGGTGATTGGCGAACTGCGCAACCGTTTTGGGCCGGATGCCTTTACTGTTCAGGCGACTCGCACCGGGGTTCCCGTTGTGTGGATCAAGCGTGAACAATTACTGGAAGTTGGCGATTTCTTAAAGAAACTGCCGAAACCTTACGTCATGCTGTTTGACTTACACGGCATGGACGAACGTCTGCGCACACACCGCGAAGGGTTGCCTGCCGCGGATTTTTCCGTTTTCTACCATCTGATTTCTATCGATCGTAACCGCGACATCATGCTGAAGGTGGCGCTGGCAGAAAACGACCTGCACGTACCGACCTTTACCAAACTGTTCCCGAACGCTAACTGGTATGAGCGTGAGACCTGGGATCTGTTTGGCATTACTTTCGACGGTCACCCGAACCTGCGCCGCATCATGATGCCGCAAACCTGGAAAGGTCACCCGCTGCGTAAAGATTACCCGGCGCGCGCTACCGAATTCTCGCCGTTTGAGCTGACCAAAGCCAAACAGGATCTGGAGATGGAAGCCCTGACCTTCAAACCGGAAGAGTGGGGGATGAAGCGCGGCACCGAAAACGAGGACTTCATGTTCCTCAATCTCGGTCCGAACCACCCGTCGGCGCACGGGGCTTTCCGTATCGTTTTGCAACTCGATGGCGAAGAGATTGTCGACTGCGTACCCGACATCGGCTACCACCACCGTGGCGCTGAGAAAATGGGCGAACGCCAGTCCTGGCACAGCTACATTCCGTATACCGACCGTATCGAATATCTCGGCGGCTGCGTTAACGAAATGCCTTACGTGCTGGCGGTAGAGAAACTGGCCGGGATCACCGTGCCGGATCGCGTTAACGTCATTCGCGTAATGCTCTCCGAACTGTTCCGCATCAACAGTCACCTGCTCTATATCTCCACCTTTATTCAGGACGTCGGCGCAATGACGCCAGTGTTCTTTGCCTTTACCGATCGGCAGAAAATTTACGATCTGGTGGAAGCAATCACTGGTTTCCGTATGCACCCGGCGTGGTTCCGTATTGGCGGCGTAGCGCACGACCTGCCGCGTGGCTGGGATCGTCTGCTGCGTGAGTTCCTCGACTGGATGCCGAAACGTCTGGCGTCTTACGAGAAAGCGGCGCTGCAAAACACCATTCTGAAAGGTCGTTCCCAGGGCGTTGCCGCCTATGGCGCGAAAGAGGCGCTGGAGTGGGGCACCACCGGTGCTGGCCTGCGTGCTACCGGGATCGACTTCGACGTGCGTAAGGCGCGTCCTTATTCTGGCTATGAAAACTTCGACTTTGAAATCCCGGTGGGTGGTGGTGTTTCTGACTGCTACACCCGCGTAATGCTTAAAGTGGAAGAGCTGCGCCAGAGTCTGCGCATTCTTGAGCAGTGCCTCAACAACATGCCGGAAGGCCCGTTCAAAGCGGATCACCCGCTGACCACACCGCCGCCGAAAGAGCGCACGCTGCAACATATCGAAACCCTGATCACCCACTTCCTGCAAGTGTCGTGGGGTCCGGTGATGCCTGCCAATGAATCTTTCCAGATGATTGAGGCGACTAAAGGGATCAATAGTTACTACCTGACCAGCGACGGTAGCACCATGAGTTATCGCACCCGTATCCGTACGCCGAGTTATGCGCATTTGCAGCAAATTCCGGCGGCGATCCGCGGCAGCCTGGTGTCTGACCTGATTGTTTATCTGGGCAGTATCGATTTTGTTATGTCAGATGTGGACCGCTAATTATGCACGAGAATCAACAACCACAAACCGAGGCTTTTGAGCTGAGTGCGGCAGAGCGTGAAGCGATTGAGCACGAGATGCACCACTACGAAGACCCGCGTGCGGCGTCCATTGAAGCGCTGAAAATCGTTCAGAAGCAGCGTGGCTGGGTGCCGGATGGCGCGATCCACGCGATCGCCGATGTGCTGGGTATTCCGGCGAGCGACGTCGAAGGTGTGGCAACGTTCTACAGCCAGATCTTCCGTCAGCCGGTAGGCCGCCATGTGATCCGTTATTGCGACAGCGTGGTTTGTCACATCAACGGTTACCAGGGCATTCAGGCGGCGCTGGAGAAAAAGCTGAACATCAAACCAGGGCAAACGACATTTGATGGCCGCTTTACGCTGCTGCCAACTTGCTGCCTGGGGAACTGTGATAAAGGGCCAAACATGATGATCGATGAGGACACTCACGCGCATCTGACCCCGGAAGCGATCCCTGAACTGCTGGAGCGGTATAAATGAAAAACATTATCCGTACTCCCGAAACGCATCCGCTAACCTGGCGTCTGCGTGATGACAAACAGCCAGTATGGCTGGACGAATACCGCAGCAAAAACGGTTACGAAGGCGCGCGTAAGGCGCTGACCGGGCTGTCTCCGGACGAGATCGTTAATCAGGTTAAAGACTCTGGTCTGAAAGGGCGCGGCGGTGCAGGCTTTTCAACTGGCCTGAAGTGGAGCCTGATGCCGAAAGACGAATCCATGAACATCCGTTACCTGCTATGTAACGCCGATGAAATGGAGCCTGGCACTTATAAAGACCGTCTGCTGATGGAGCAACTGCCGCACCTGCTGGTGGAAGGCATGCTTATTTCCGCGTTTGCGCTGAAAGCCTACCGTGGCTACATCTTCCTGCGTGGCGAATATATTGAAGCAGCCGTGAATCTGCGCCGTGCCATTGCCGAAGCGACCGAAGCGGGTCTGCTCGGTAAAAATATTATGGGAACAGGTTTTGATTTTGAACTGTTCGTCCATACCGGGGCAGGGCGCTATATCTGCGGTGAAGAAACGGCGTTAATCAACTCCCTGGAAGGGCGTCGCGCTAACCCACGCTCGAAACCTCCCTTCCCGGCAACCTCCGGCGCATGGGGTAAACCGACCTGCGTCAACAACGTCGAAACTCTGTGTAACGTTCCGGCAATCCTCGCAAACGGCGTGGAGTGGTATCAGAACATCTCGAAAAGCAAAGATGCTGGCACCAAGCTGATGGGCTTCTCCGGTCGGGTGAAAAATCCGGGCCTGTGGGAACTGCCGTTCGGCACCACCGCACGCGAGATCCTCGAAGATTACGCCGGTGGTATGCGCGATGGCCTGAAGTTCAAAGCCTGGCAGCCAGGCGGCGCTGGGACTGACTTCCTGACCGAAGCGCACCTTGACCTGCCGATGGAATTCGAAAGTATCGGTAAAGCGGGAAGCCGTCTGGGTACGGCGCTGGCGATGGCGGTTGACCACGAGATCAACATGGTGTCGCTGGTGCGTAACCTGGAAGAGTTTTTCGCCCGTGAGTCCTGCGGCTGGTGTACGCCGTGCCGCGACGGTCTGCCGTGGAGCGTGAAAATTCTGCGTGCGCTGGAGCGTGGCGAAGGTCAGCCGGGCGATATCGAAACACTTGAGCAACTGTGTCGATTCTTAGGCCCGGGTAAAACTTTCTGTGCCCACGCACCTGGTGCAGTGGAGCCGTTACAGAGCGCCATCAAATATTTCCGCGAAGAATTTGAGGCGGGAATCAAACAGCCGTTCAGCAATACCCATTTGATTAATGGGATTCAGCCGAACCTGCTGAAAGAGCGCTGGTAACCGAATTTCGATTAACGCTCGGTCCCTGACCGAGAAAACTGGAAGCATGCTAATGGCTACAATTCATGTAGACGGCAAAGAATACGAGGTCAACGGAGCGGACAACCTGCTGGAAGCTTGTCTGTCTCTGGGCCTTGATATTCCTTACTTTTGCTGGCATCCGGCGCTGGGAAGCGTCGGTGCTTGCCGCCAGTGTGCGGTGAAGCAATACCAAAACGCGGAAGACACGCGTGGTCGCCTGGTGATGTCCTGTATGACACCGGCTTCCGATGGCACCTTTATTTCCATTGACGACGAAGAAGCGAAACAGTTCCGTGAAAGTGTGGTCGAGTGGTTGATGACTAACCATCCGCACGACTGTCCGGTATGTGAAGAAGGCGGTAACTGCCATCTTCAGGATATGACCGTGATGACCGGGCATACCTTCCGTCGCTACCGTTTCACCAAACGTACCCACCGCAATCAGGACCTGGGGCCGTTCATCTCTCACGAAATGAACCGCTGCATCGCCTGCTACCGCTGCGTGCGTTACTACAAAGATTACGCTGACGGTACAGATCTGGGCGTTTATGGCGCGCACGACAACGTCTACTTCGGTCGCCCGGAAGACGGCACGCTGGAAAGCGAATTTTCCGGTAACCTGGTCGAAATTTGCCCGACCGGCGTATTTACCGACAAAACGCACTCCGAGCGTTACAACCGTAAATGGGATATGCAGTTTGCGCCGAGCATCTGCCAGCAATGTTCCATCGGCTGTAACATCAGCCCCGGCGAGCGTTATGGCGAACTGCGTCGTATCGAAAACCGTTACAACGGTACGGTAAACCACTACTTCCTCTGCGACCGTGGTCGTTTCGGTTACGGCTACGTCAACCTGAAAGATCGTCCGCGTCAGCCAGTACAGCGTCGTGGCGATGATTTCATTACCCTCAACGCCGAACAGGCAATGCAGGGCGCGGCAGATATTCTGCGTCAGTCGAAGAAAGTGATCGGTATTGGTTCTCCGCGCGCCAGCGTGGAAAGCAACTTTGCGCTGCGTGAGCTGGTGGGCGAAGAAAACTTCTATACCGGTATCGCTCACGGTGAGCAGGAACGTCTGCAACTGGCGCTGAAAGTACTGCGTGAAGGCGGCATTTATACTCCGGCTCTGCGCGAAATCGAATCTTACGATGCGGTACTGGTGCTGGGCGAAGACGTTACCCAGACCGGCGCGCGCGTCGCGCTGGCAGTGCGTCAGGCGGTGAAAGGTAAAGCGCGCGAAATGGCGGCAGCACAGAAAGTGGCTGACTGGCAGATTGCGGCAATCCTCAACATCGGTCAACGTGCGAAGCATCCGCTGTTTGTTACCAACGTTGATGACACCCGCCTGGATGATATCGCGGCGTGGACTTACCGCGCACCGGTTGAAGATCAGGCGCGTTTAGGTTTTGCCATCGCTCATGCGCTGGATAACTCTGCACCAGCGGTTGACGGTATTGAACCTGAGCTGCAAAGCAAAATCGACGTCATCGTGCAGGCACTGGCTGGTGCGAAGAAACCGTTGATTATCTCCGGGACGAACGCCGGTAGCGCTGAAGTGATTCAGGCTGCGGCTAACGTGGCGAAAGCCCTGAAAGGTCGCGGCGCTGACGTCGGTATCACCATGATTGCCCGTTCTGTAAACAGCATGGGGCTGGGCATTATGGGTGGTGGTTCGCTGGAAGAAGCGTTAACCGAACTGGAAACCGGACGCGCCGACGCGGTGGTGGTGCTGGAAAACGATCTGCATCGTCACGCTTCCGCTACCCGCGTGAATGCTGCGCTGGCTAAAGCGCCGCTGGTGATGGTGGTTGACCATCAACGCACAGCGATCATGGAAAACGCCCATCTGGTGCTTTCTGCCGCCAGCTTTGCTGAAAGCGACGGTACGGTAATTAATAATGAAGGCCGCGCCCAACGTTTCTTCCAGGTTTACGACCCGTCCTATTACGACAGCAAAACTGTCATGCTGGAAAGCTGGCGCTGGTTGCACTCGTTGCACAGCACCCTGCTGAGCCGAGAAGTGGACTGGACGCAGCTCGACCACGTGATTGACGCCGTTGTGGCGAAAATCCCGGAACTGGCGGGTATCAAAGATGCTGCGCCGGATGCGACATTCCGTATTCGTGGGCAGAAACTGGCCCGTGAGCCGCACCGTTACAGCGGTCGTACTGCCATGCGCGCCAACATCAGCGTTCATGAGCCGCGTCAGCCGCAGG
This sequence comes from Escherichia sp. E10V5, assembly GCF_004212315.1. Classification (NCBI taxonomy): domain Bacteria; kingdom Pseudomonadati; phylum Pseudomonadota; class Gammaproteobacteria; order Enterobacterales; family Enterobacteriaceae; genus Escherichia; species Escherichia sp. E10V5. Next base: position 161,780 of record NZ_RHJM01000020.1, on the reverse strand, counting down.
ACATTGACACCATGTTCACCTTCTCGATGGAAGGTAACAACCAGCCGACCGCGCACCGTTCGCAAGTGCCGTTTGCCTGGGCGCCAGGCTGGAACTCCCCGCAGGCGTGGAACAAATTCCAGGACGAAGTGGGCGGCAAACTGCGCTTTGGCGATCCGGGCGTGCGTCTGTTTGAAACCAGCGAAAACGGTCTGGATTACTTCACCAGCGTACCGGCACGCTTCCAGCCGCAGGACGGGAAATGGCGTATCGCGCCTTACTACCACCTGTTTGGCAGCGATGAATTGTCACAGCGTGCTCCGGTCTTCCAGAGCCGTATGCCGCAGCCGTACATCAAACTCAACCCAGCGGATGCCGCGAAGTTAGGTGTGAACGCAGGTACACGCGTCTCCTTTAGTTACGATGACAACACGGTCACGCTGCCGGTTGAAATCGCCGAAGGGCTGACGGCAGGGCAGGTTGGCTTGCCGATGGGTATGTCCGGCATTGCTCCGGTGCTGGCCGGCGCGCATCTTGAGGATCTCAAGGAGGCACAACAATGAGTTGGATATCACCGGAACTGATTGAGATCCTGCTGACCATCCTCAAAGCGGTGGTGATCCTGCTGGTGGTTGTCACCTGTGGGGCATTCATGAGCTTTGGCGAACGTCGCCTGCTGGGTCTGTTCCAGAACCGTTACGGACCTAACCGTGTTGGCTGGGGCGGTTCGCTCCAGCTGGTTGCGGACATGATCAAAATGTTCTTTAAAGAAGACTGGATCCCGAAATTCTCGGATCGCGTCATCTTTACCCTGGCACCGATGATTGCTTTTACCTCGCTGCTGCTGGCCTTTGCGATTGTGCCAGTCAGCCCAGGTTGGGTGGTTGCCGACCTGAACATCGGGATTTTGTTCTTCCTGATGATGGCCGGTCTGGCGGTTTACGCGGTGCTGTTTGCGGGCTGGTCAAGTAACAACAAATACTCGCTGCTGGGTGCGATGCGTGCTTCTGCGCAGACCCTGAGCTACGAAGTGTTCCTAGGGCTTTCCCTGATGGGCGTGGTGGCGCAGGCCGGTTCATTCAACATGACCGACATCGTCAACAGCCAGGCGCATGTGTGGAACGTCATCCCGCAATTCTTTGGTTTTATTACCTTTGCCATCGCGGGCGTGGCGGTGTGTCACCGTCACCCGTTTGACCAGCCGGAAGCCGAGCAGGAACTGGCGGATGGTTACCACATTGAATATTCCGGCATGAAGTTCGGTCTGTTCTTCGTGGGTGAATACATCGGGATTGTGACCATCTCTGCACTGATGGTGACGCTGTTCTTCGGTGGCTGGCAAGGCCCGTTGTTACCGCCATTCATCTGGTTCGCGCTGAAAACCGCGTTCTTTATGATGATGTTCATTTTGATTCGTGCGTCGTTACCGCGTCCGCGTTATGACCAGGTAATGTCCTTCGGCTGGAAAATCTGCCTGCCGCTGACGCTGATCAACTTGCTGGTAACGGCGGCTGTCATTCTCTGGCAGGCGCAATAAGGGGCAATAAGACCATGACCTTAAAAGAATTGTTAGTAGGTTTCGGCACCCAGGTTCGTAGTATCTGGATGATCGGCCTGCACGCGTTCGCCAAACGCGAAACGCGAATGTACCCGGAAGAGCCGGTCTATCTGCCGCCCCGTTATCGTGGTCGTATCGTTCTGACCCGCGACCCGGACGGCGAAGAGCGTTGCGTAGCCTGTAACCTCTGCGCGGTAGCCTGCCCGGTCGGCTGTATCTCGCTGCAAAAAGCAGAAACCAAAGACGGTCGCTGGTATCCGGAATTTTTCCGCATCAACTTCTCACGCTGCATTTTCTGTGGTTTGTGCGAAGAAGCCTGTCCGACCACGGCGATTCAGTTAACCCCGGATTTCGAAATGGGGGAATACAAGCGCCAGGATCTGGTTTACGAGAAAGAGGATCTGCTGATCTCCGGTCCGGGCAAATACCCGGAATATAACTTCTACCGGATGGCAGGTATGGCAATCGACGGCAAAGATAAGGGCGAAGCAGAGAACGAAGCCAAGCCTATCGACGTCAAGAGCCTGTTACCGTAAGGAGAGGGGCAATGGAGTTCGCTTTTTATATCTGTGGCCTGATAGCCATACTTGCGACCTTGCGAGTGATCACCCATACCAATCCGGTACACGCACTGCTGTACCTGATTATTTCGCTGCTGGCGATTTCCGGGGTGTTCTTCTCGCTGGGCGCTTACTTCGCCGGTGCGTTGGAAATTATCGTCTACGCGGGTGCCATTATGGTGCTGTTCGTGTTCGTGGTGATGATGCTCAACCTGGGCGGTTCGGAAATCGAACAAGAACGCCAGTGGCTGAAACCGCAGGTGTGGATTGGTCCGGCAATTTTGTCGGCCATCATGCTGGTGGTGATTGTTTACGCCATCCTCGGTGTTAACGATCAGGGTATCGACGGTACGCCAATCAGTGCTAAAGCAGTGGGTATTACGCTGTTCGGGCCTTATGTACTGGCGGTAGAACTGGCTTCTATGCTGCTGCTCGCGGGTCTGGTTGTGGCCTTCCACGTCGGTCGTGAAGAGCGTGCGGGTGAAGTGCTGAGCAATCGTAAAGACGACAGCGCGAAAAGAAAAACGGAGGAGCACGCATGATCCCCTTACAACATGGACTGATCCTCGCGGCAATCTTATTCGTTCTTGGCTTAACCGGTCTGGTTATCCGTCGCAATCTGCTGTTTATGCTGATTGGTCTGGAAATCATGATTAACGCCTCCGCGCTGGCCTTTGTGGTCGCCGGAAGCTACTGGGGCCAGACCGACGGTCAGGTGATGTACATTCTCGCCATCAGCCTCGCGGCGGCAGAAGCGAGTATCGGCCTTGCGCTGCTGCTGCAACTTCACCGTCGTCGCCAGAACCTGAACATCGATTCAGTAAGTGAGATGCGCGGATGAACATGCTTGCCTTAACCATTATTTTGCCATTGATTGGCTTCGTCCTGCTGGCATTCTCCCGTGGGCGCTGGTCTGAAAACGTCTCGGCGATCGTCGGCGTTGGCTCTGTGGGCCTGGCGGCGCTGGTAACTGCCTTTATCAGCGTTGACTTCTTCGCTAACGGTGAGCAGGCATACAGCCAGCCGCTGTGGACGTGGATGTCGGTAGGCGACTTTAACATCGGTTTCAATCTGGTGCTGGACGGCCTGTCGCTGACCATGCTCTCGGTGGTTACCGGTGTGGGTTTCCTGATCCACATGTACGCCTCCTGGTACATGCGCGGTGAAGAGGGCTACTCTCGCTTCTTCGCCTACACCAACCTGTTCATCGCCAGCATGGTAGTTCTGGTGCTCGCCGATAACCTGCTGCTGATGTACCTCGGCTGGGAAGGCGTGGGCCTGTGCTCCTATCTGCTGATCGGTTTCTATTACACCGATCCGAAGAATGGCGCAGCGGCAATGAAAGCGTTCGTCGTGACCCGTGTGGGTGACGTGTTCCTCGCTTTCGCGCTGTTCATTCTCTACAACGAGCTGGGTACGCTGAACTTCCGCGAAATGGTGGAACTGGCGCCTGCGCACTTTGCTGACGGCAATAACATGCTGATGTGGGCGACGCTGATGCTGCTGGGCGGTGCGGTTGGTAAATCTGCGCAGTTGCCGTTGCAGACATGGCTTGCCGACGCGATGGCGGGCCCGACGCCTGTCTCCGCGCTGATCCACGCCGCAACGATGGTAACCGCGGGTGTCTACCTGATCGCCCGTACCCACGGCCTGTTCCTGATGACCCCGGAAGTTCTGCATCTGGTAGGCATTGTTGGGGCGGTTACGCTGCTGCTGGCCGGTTTTGCCGCGCTGGTACAGACCGACATCAAACGTGTTCTCGCTTACTCTACCATGAGCCAGATTGGCTACATGTTCCTCGCGCTTGGCGTGCAGGCATGGGATGCGGCGATTTTCCACTTGATGACCCACGCGTTCTTTAAAGCGCTGCTGTTCCTGGCATCCGGTTCCGTCATTCTGGCCTGCCATCACGAACAGAACATCTTCAAGATGGGCGGTCTGCGTAAATCTATTCCGCTGGTTTATCTCTGCTTCCTGGTGGGCGGCGCAGCACTGTCGGCACTGCCGCTGGTCACTGCGGGCTTCTTCAGTAAGGATGAGATCCTCGCGGGTGCGATGGCGAATGGTCATATCAATCTGATGGTGGCAGGTCTGGTCGGTGCGTTTATGACCTCGCTCTACACCTTCCGTATGATTTTCATCGTCTTCCACGGAAAAGAACAAATTCACGCTCACGCCGTGAAAGGGGTAACTCACAGCCTGCCGCTGATTGTGCTGCTGATCCTTTCCACCTTCGTTGGCGCACTGATTGTACCGCCGCTGCAGGGCGTGCTTCCGCAAACGACGGAACTGGCGCACGGCAGCATGTTGACCCTGGAAATTACCTCTGGCGTGGTCGCGGTTGTCGGCATTCTGCTGGCAGCCTGGCTGTGGCTGGGTAAACGTACTCTGGTGACCTCCATCGCCAACAGTGCGCCGGGCCGCCTGCTGGGCACCTGGTGGTACAACGCCTGGGGCTTCGACTGGCTGTATGACAAAGTATTCGTCAAGCCGTTCCTGGGGATTGCCTGGTTGCTGAAACGCGATCCGCTGAACTCAATGATGAACATCCCGGCGGTTCTTTCCCGCTTTGCAGGTAAAGGTCTACTGTTAAGCGAGAACGGCTACCTGCGCTGGTATGTGGCATCCATGAGCATCGGTGCGGTCGTGGTGCTGGCACTGTTGATGGTACTGCGTTGAGTTGTTGGCTGAGTGAATATACCCGGCGCTGAGCCGGGTCTGTGAACTAAGAATAAATTTTAGGTAACTGTTCCTGAAGTACAGGCGTCATCGGCGAAGTCAGACCGGATACCGCCAGCGCACAGCAACCGGAACGTACTTAAGTACGTGAGGATTGCGAGCACTGCCGGGATTCGGGCTGGCGAGTGAGATAGCCTGAGCAGGAGTAAATATAAGGGACATACTTAGCTATGTTATTACCCTGGTTAATACTAATCCCCTTTATCGGCGGCTTCCTGTGCTGGCAGACCGAACGCTTTGGCGTCAAGGTGCCGCGCTGGGTAGCGCTGATCACCATGGGATTGACGCTGGCGCTGTCGCTGCAACTGTGGTTGCAGGGCGGTTATTCACTGACGCAATCCGCCGGAATTCCGCAGTGGCAGTCTGAATTCGACATGCCGTGGATCCCGCGTTTTGGTATCTCTATCCATCTCGCCATTGACGGTCTGTCGCTGCTGATGGTCGTGCTGACCGGTTTGCTCGGTGTGCTGGCGGTACTCTGTTCGTGGAACGAGATCGAAAAATATCAGGGCTTCTTCCACCTCAACCTGATGTGGATCCTGGGCGGCGTTATCGGCGTGTTCCTTGCCATCGACATGTTCCTGTTCTTCTTCTTCTGGGAAATGATGTTGGTGCCGATGTACTTCCTGATCGCACTGTGGGGGCATAAAGCTTCTGACGGTAAAACGCGTATCACGGCGGCAACCAAGTTCTTCATTTATACCCAGGCGAGTGGTCTGGTGATGTTGATCGCCATCCTGGCGCTGGTCTTTGTTCACTACAACGCGACCGGCGTCTGGACCTTCAACTATGAAGAGCTGCTGAATACGCCAATGTCTGGCGGCGTGGAATACCTGTTGATGCTGGGCTTCTTCATCGCCTTTGCGGTGAAAATGCCGGTGGTTCCGCTGCATGGCTGGCTGCCGGATGCGCACTCCCAGGCACCAACTGCGGGTTCCGTTGACCTCGCGGGGATCTTGCTGAAAACCGCCGCTTACGGTCTGCTGCGTTTCTCCCTGCCGCTGTTCCCGAACGCGTCGGCAGAGTTTGCACCAATTGCTATGTGGCTGGGTGTTATCGGCATCTTCTACGGTGCGTGGATGGCCTTCGCCCAGACCGATATCAAACGTCTGATCGCCTACACCTCGGTTTCCCACATGGGCTTCGTGCTGATTGCCATCTACACCGGCAGCCAGTTGGCCTACCAGGGCGCGGTAATTCAGATGATTGCGCACGGCTTGTCAGCGGCGGGTCTGTTTATTCTCTGCGGTCAGCTCTATGAACGTATCCATACCCGCGACATGCGCATGATGGGCGGTCTGTGGAGCAAGATGAAATGGCTGCCAGCACTGTCGCTGTTCTTTGCGGTGGCAACGCTTGGGATGCCAGGCACCGGTAACTTCGTCGGCGAATTTATGATTCTGTTCGGCAGCTTCCAGGTTGTCCCGGTGATTACCGTTATCTCTACCTTTGGGCTGGTCTTTGCATCTGTTTATTCGCTGGCAATGTTACATCGCGCTTACTTCGGTAAAGCGAAAAGCGAGATTGCCAGCAAAGAACTGCCAGGGATGTCGCTGCGCGAGCTGTTTATGATCCTGTTGCTGGTGGTGCTGCTGGTACTGCTGGGCTTCTATCCGCAGCCGATTCTGGATACCTCGCACTCCGCGATTGGCAATATCCAGCAGTGGTTTGTTAATTCCGTTACTACTACAAGGCCGTAAATCGCCATGACAATAACTCCACAAAACCTGATCGCACTGCTACCGTTGCTGATCGTCGGCTTGACGGTGGTGGTTGTGATGCTCTCCATTGCGTGGCGACGCAATCATTTCCTCAACGCTACGCTCTCGGTTATTGGGCTTAACGCGGCGCTTGTTTCGCTCTGGTTTGTCGGCCAGGCGGGCGCTATGGACGTTACGCCGCTGATGCGCGTTGATGGTTTCGCCATGCTTTACACCGGGCTGGTATTGTTGGCGAGCCTCGCCACCTGTACTTTCGCCTACCCGTGGCTTGAAGGCTATAACGACAACAAGGACGAGTTCTACCTGTTGGTGTTAATTGCTGCGCTGGGCGGGATCCTGCTGGCGAATGCCAACCATCTGGCGTCTCTGTTCCTCGGTATCGAACTGATCTCTTTGCCGCTGTTTGGTCTGGTCGGTTACGCTTTCCGCCAGAAACGTTCGCTGGAAGCCAGTATCAAATACACCATTCTTTCTGCCGCAGCGTCTTCTTTCCTGCTGTTTGGTATGGCGCTGGTGTATGCGCAGTCTGGGGATCTGTCGTTCGTTGCACTGGGTAAAAACCTCGGCGACGGTATGCTCAACGAGCCGCTGTTGCTGGCAGGTTTCGGCCTGATGATTGTTGGCCTCGGCTTCAAACTCTCTCTGGTGCCGTTCCACCTGTGGACGCCAGACGTATACCAGGGCGCGCCTGCGCCGGTTTCCACTTTCCTGGCGACGGCGAGCAAAATCGCTATCTTCGGTGTGGTGATGCGTCTGTTCCTTTACGCACCAGTGGGTGACAGCGAAGCGATTCGCGTGGTGCTGGCGATTATCGCCTTTGCCTCCATCATCTTCGGTAACCTGATGGCGCTGAGCCAGACCAACATCAAACGTCTGCTCGGTTACTCATCTATCTCTCACCTCGGCTATCTGCTGGTGGCGCTGATTGCGCTGCAAACTGGCGAGATGTCGATGGAAGCGGTAGGGGTTTACCTGGCCGGTTATCTGTTCAGCAGCCTCGGCGCGTTCGGCGTGGTCAGCCTGATGTCCAGCCCATATCGTGGCCCGGATGCTGATTCCCTGTTCTCTTACCGCGGTCTGTTCTGGCATCGTCCGATCCTCGCGGCAGTGATGACGGTGATGATGCTGTCTCTGGCCGGTATCCCGATGACGCTGGGCTTTATCGGTAAGTTCTACGTGCTGGCGGTCGGTGTCCAGGCACACTTGTGGTGGCTGGTGGGTGCCGTGGTTGTCGGTTCGGCAATCGGCCTTTACTACTACCTGCGCGTAGCGGTGAGCCTGTACCTGCACGCCCCGGAACAACCAGGTCGCGATGCACCGTCAAACTGGCAGTACAGCGCGGGCGGTATCGTGGTGCTGATCTCTGCACTGTTGGTACTGGTGCTGGGTGTATGGCCGCAACCGCTGATTAGCATTGTGCGGTTAGCCATGCCGCTGATGTAAGGTTGAATATTGATGTTAAAAAACCGCCGATTTCGGCGGTTTTTTTATGGTGTTATGATTTGATTGGGTTTGTGCAGGTTTTATTTTGGAAACGTTTATTGTATTTATAATTATAGTCTGAAGAGACAATAGTATTATAGTTTATGGTTGACGCACTTGCATAACACGCCACATCAACGTTTAAATCGTTAATGATGAAGTCGATCATGTCTTCTGTACCATTCATTATAATAAACTTTACTAATGTTATATTTTCACCAAAATCACCATATTCTTGACCAATCACGGAAGGTAGGTATTCTTTGTTCTTTATTTTTGATATTACGGACTGGTTATCACCTAAAACAACATGCATAGCGATAATGTCATTTTCATTTTCAGGTTGAACAAATTTTGAAAAATAAGAAGCACTAAGCTTATTTGAGTTTAAAATAGAATTATGCAAGTCTACCGGTTTGATAAATAAATGCTTTTGCCATTTTGGAACGAGCTTTAGTAGAAAATCGAGCATTTGGATTTTTTGTGCACTGCACTTTTCGTCTCTTAAACATCGCTTTAAATCAATTAATCTAGTGTCTATAATACCTTTATCATTCTGAATCTCTTTCTTTTTATTATCATCTATTTTGCTATATAGAAATTTTAAGAAATTAATGCTTGTTACGTTAGCAAAAGAATAGTTGACAGCATAATCGCTGGTAAAGTCGTCTTTAAATTCACTACACTGGATAACTTTCTCGAATGAAGTGATTGGGTAGTCAAAGTTATATGTTCTGTTATAGTTAAATTTCATATTGAACAAAAGTGAATTGATACCCTCCGGGCATGTTTTCCAAAGTTTATCCAATGCAGTACCATCCCCTTGTCTTAGTGCCGTATTCACAGCAGTGTCATAATCTGATTCGTTTTTCATGGGGAATAAATAGAATGTATGTAAAACAAATATAATGGCAAAGGCGCGCCAGCCTGTAAATAAAATCTTGCGTGGGCTGCAATATATGCTTTTCCTTAGAAAACACACATACCATAAAATTAATGTATAGGGTATCAGGTTGAAAATATATTCAAAGAAAGAATCGAAATACTTATTGAAATAAAACAAATAGGCTAATGCGGTAGTGCCGATTGGCAATTCCAGATAGATTAAAGAAATGAAACCGGTGTTATCCATTTTCTCTTTATCCCATCGAAGAAGAAACGGTACGATAAAGAGTATTGGTATGATAAAGGCTAATGCATAACACGCAAAAATGATAATTACAGCACCCGTTGAAAATGACAATATACATCCTCCATGAAGTATTTTAAAAATTTTTCGTAATGAGCAATATGTTTTAATCCCACCAACAATTAACCGGATGCATACCCGCAGGGACTTCAACCCATCCATGATCTGTATCTTCTTCCCATCCTTCCCGGCACTCATCAGGGGCAATTTCTTCTGCAAACCAATTCTGAACTTCTTCGGGTGAGGCAGAAGTGATAACTGAAATTCTTTCGCTAAAGGGCCAGTTAGGGTCATCGAACATCGTAATTTCTACCAAAACATCACTGACATCGTTACGCTCACGAATTTTCAGCAAATGGTGGTAGATAGCTTGCGGAGATTGTTCTGGAGTCACATTGCAACATATTGAACCGAGGATATTATTTCCGATAAAAAAATCCTCAAGAGATAACAATGGACGGGGGGTAGCAGGCTCGTTAACATCACCATTGATATTAACAAGTTGGGTAATGCGTTCTAAAGGTGTCATAATTATTCCCTGAAATAATTCATTCATCAAATGAATGGCATTGTTTGAATTCAATAGCGGATAAATAGTGACAATGCCACACGTCTTATTAGTTTCAGGCACATCATAGCATGGATGTTAAGCAGGGAAAGGTGAAATATTCAGTCAGGCTGGGTCGTGATCCAGACGTTGTTATATATAACATCATAAATATTTAAAGGGGTTTGACATGGAATGGTTAAGTGAAATTCGCAAACTTCGGGAGCACGTACCTGTCGGTATCCAGTCTGCCAGACGTTTGCTAGAGAGGACTGGCGGTAATGTTGATGAGGCCATTAAATTCTTTCATATTGATCAAATCAATATATTGACTGCAAAAGCAGACGTCACACATCAGGAAGCAGAGAATGTTTTGTTGGCTACAAACTATGATATTGCAGAAACTCTTCGGCGTATTGATGAACAACGCTATACACTGACGGAATTGATTTTGCGTAAAAATAAGGATGCCGGAGATGCCTTAAACAAAATAGCATTGGCGATTGAATATGAGTGGGATCTCAAGCGTAAGTTTTGGTTTAGTTTTGCAGATATCCAATTATTACAGCCAGTTTTACAAACTTTTATGCTGGTTTATGAATGGCATGAATATGTTGGTTGGGAAGGAATGGATTGTGGGATCTTTTTTGAAAGTGATCATATTCACCAACAATTGCAAGCGTTGGGATTGTTAGAACTTGCCAAAAAAATGGTTACTGCAAGAATCCGATATAATGAGTTAAAAGAGAAGGTAGAAAATTTTCATGAGATTACAAAGGATGAAATATTCAAAATGCTTATCACACATTGTGACCAACTTGCAAAAGATGTTGATTCTGTGTTACTGCAATTTGTGGAGGATAATATTGAGTTTTTCCCATGTCGTCACAATGGACACGATTTTTTAAAAAATCATCTCAAAATTGAACAGGCTTTTTATCTGCCTGGTAATTTCCAGGTAATGACAGGTTGAGTTCCGTTTTCATCCAAGATTCCAAATCGTTGCCAGCACAGATGACATCGCTGTTATATACCGAATACACGGCATTGCTTTAAGAATGCGACTAAGCAAGCATTTAGCGATATTTATACAAGGGGATAAAAACCGGACCATGGTTAAATATTTTTTCAAGATGATCTTGGCGTAAATTTTAACTAATGGGTATTTCTCCCCCAGGCATCAAGCTATATCACCCAACAATAACCGTCAGCGCATGATTCCCTTGTCGCAGCATACGTCGATACGCGCTAATCAGCTTTTCCATATCAAGCATGATCGAAGCAAAGAGTTGCCCCTCTAACTCTTCTGAAAAGGTCACTCCCGGATAAATCTCCATTTCATTGAGTCGCTGAATGGAAAACTGTTTACGCAGCTCACTTCGATCCAGTGATTCCAGGCGGTCGATTGTCGCGGCTAACTCCTGATTCCAGGTCAATCCCAGGAAACCATCTATGCCATCTTCGAGGCTGTGTTCACCAAGCACGGCACGACTCAGCGGATCATTCTTCGCTGGATCAAAAGCATAGGTACCCGTTAGGCCAAAATGTAAAAAATCCCAGCGTTTATCAATATCCAGTCGCCGTAAACCTGAAAGCGTGTCATGAATATTGTCCATTAAGGGTTTTTCAGTAGACTCAAGCAGTCGGTTAATTCTTTCTGAGTCAATTTCTGCAAAATAGCCAATCATTCCCATTTGTTTTTCCTCCGTTGAATTTAATTTTTCGCATCTTAAAACAGACGAGGGAAAATAAAATGCGCATGTTGCTTTTTCTGGATCTTCCTCGAGAAATTTTTATTATTTACTGTTTTGCAACAAGGTTATAACGCCATCCACCACCTGAGCCATTTTCTGATAATTGAGTCTGTCTGCGGTATCGCCAGGTAAGTGATATTGTTTATTACGATAAAAAGCGGTGTCAGTAATCATTACGGCGGGAATATCGTGTTGCCAATAATTAAGGTGGTCGGAGAAATCGATACCGGGAATAAAACCAGGTGCATTAATAGAATAAACAGGCAACTTTTTTGCTGATAACAACGCAGATTTTACCTGACGCACAGCGCTGATATCCTGCACTCTGCCGACGACAGCAATAAAATCACCATGGTCGGGATAAAGCCAGGACATGACAGAGTAAGGGTAATCCTGACTCCCTGGTGCGGAGTCGTAATAACCTATCATCTCCAGTGCTATCATTAATTTCACCGGACGCTCAAGCGAAGCGGCGTGTACCGCGCTCCCCATTTCATTGCTACGAAAGAAGGGCGGTTCTTCCGACGCATAGGCGACCAGTTGCACACCTATTTTCGGCGCTTGCTGCTGTAACAAACGTGCCAGTTCGAGTAATCCTGCCACACCGCTGGCGTTATCATCCGCTCCCGGCGTATAGGTTAATTGATCGTTTTCGTAACTACTGGCAGAGTCATAGTGCGCACCGATAATAATCTGTGGTCCATCGGTAGGACCATAATCAGCAACAATGTTTTTGTAGGGGCCACCAGTAATGGGGACATCCTGCCCGGTAACTCTGGCGCCGCTACTGACAAAGACCTCTTTTATATACTCTGCGGACCCATTCAGATTATCAATATTGTCGGCACTACGTGGATGCACAGTTTGTGTAAAATAACGAACTGTTTTTTCTAATTGCTCGGGACTTGCGTGCTGGGGCGTTGGTGGTAATGCATTGACCCAGGGTTGGTAAAAAACAATCAGAGGAAGTGAAAACAGGAACAATATAAAAAAGGAAAAGGTTATTTTTTTTCATATATAAATTGTTGATAGGTTTCGTTGTTGAATCATTATTTGTTATAGGTTTCGAGATCGTATTTTATTAAGATTAGCCGGATTATACAAAGAGTCTATTTTATGTCTGGTGGTTGAGTTTATTTAAAAGGATTTTATATGCGAAATAAAAATATAATCATGTTGCTTATTAGTAGTTTGATTTTGTCAGGATGTGGGCCGGAATCTGATGATAAGGAAAGTCAGCAACAACAATCTACTACACCCACAGACCAGCAAGTACTTGCCGCGCAACAAGCGGCAACAAAAGTGGCGGAGCAAAGAGCCGCCGCCGCTAAAGCCGCGAAAGCAAAAACCTTAGCCCAGCATGAAGCGCAACAATCCTCAGACAAACAGGCTTTGCAGGGGCGATTGCAGGAAGCGCCAACATTTGAAAGAGCGGCTAAAGCAAAAGCTACACGTATCGCAAATCCAGGAACCGCTCGCTATCAGCTGTTCGATGATAATCCGGTTAAGCAGGTAGCGCAAAACCCGTTGGCGACGTTTAGCCTTGACGTCGACACCGGCAGCTAACGCTGAATGGGCAAAAAGCATCAATTGATAAGTTACGCTATGCCCCGGATAACAAATCAGTGAAATCAGATAAAGCGAAAGAACTGGCCTGGTTAAAGATTCGTTGGAAATACCCGCAGGGAAAAGAAAGTCAGTTAGTTGAATTCCCGTTGGCACCCACAATAAACGCACCTTCAGAAGATATGCGTTTTCGCGCAGCAGTCTCTGCGTATGGGCAAAAATTGCGCGGTTCTGAATACCTGAATAATACATCCTGGCAGCAGATCGAACAGTGGGCGCGGCAAGCAAAAGGACCGGATCAACAAGGCTACAGAGCGGAATTTATTCGCCTGATTGGGCTGGCGAAAGGTCTGGATAATTCACAAAACTAAAAATGATAAATCTGTTTGCCTGATACCGACATCAAACGTATCCGGCAAACAGATGAAAAATACGTCAAATAAGTGCGTTGGCATCATTAAATTAATCTGCCAACTAACCACCGCTTTCGACTTAAATGCTAAACACCGCGAAATCGCTCGCCAGTTCAGTTGCCGGGAAAATCGTCCGGCACTCGTGTAACAAGTGCTGACAGCCTTTATCATCATAGCGCGAACTAACATGGGTAATGATTAGCTTACCGACACCAGCTTCACGGGCCAGTACCGCCGCTTGGCGTGTGGAGCTGTGGCCGCGACTGTTGGCTTTGGCCTCCATCGCCAAATCCAGAGTCGCTTCGTGAACCATTACGTCGACACCTTTGGCCAGCGCCAGCGCGGCATCGCAAGGACCAGTATCGCCGAAAATGGCGATCGCTTTTCCTGGTGTAGGCGCGGCTAAGTAATCAGCGCCGTTAATCTGCCGACCGTCTTCCAATGTGACAGTTTTTCCGGCTTTCAAATCCTGAAACAATGGGCCTGGCGGTACGCCTGCGGCCTTTAATGCCTGGGCATTCAGCGCACCAGGCTTATCATGTTCTTCTACACGATAGCCGTAACACTCCAGCGGATGTTCCATCGGATAAGCTGTCACTTTACGCAAGCCATCATCAAGAATTTCGCCTGCGCTAATTTCAATAATCTCCAGTGGATAATCGGTCCACGAGCCACTAATGCGTAGCGCTGTCTCAACAAATTCACGGATACCTTTCGGACCATAAATGGTTAAGGGTTGCACAATACCTGACATGGAACGACTGCACAGCAAACCGGGCAGACCGAAAAGATGATCGCCATGAAGATGGCTAATAAAAATCCTGTCCAGTTTGCCGGGATTAAACACCGTGTGCAGCATTTGGTGTTGAGTGCCTTCGCCACAGTCAAATAACCAAAGTCCGGCCTGGGTCGGATGTTGCAGATTAAGCAATATCGCCGTGACATTACGCGCCCGGGTCGGAACTCCCGCCGAAGTACCTAAGAAAATTAATTCCATAAGACCATCACATTTCTAAAAATAATCCGGCTAGTATAAGGCATACAACCAAAAGGAGCGCATCATGATCGACTGGCAGGATCTTCATCACTCTGAATTATCGGTTTCTCATCTTTATGCCTTATTACAACTGCGTTGTGCGGTATTCGTTGTCGAACAAAACTGTCCTTATCAGGATGTCGATGGTGACGATCTGGTAGGGGAAAATCGTCATATTCTCGGCTGGCAAAACGGGAAACTGGTAGCGTATGCGAGGATTCTGAAAAGTGATGATGATCTCGAACCGGTGGTGATTGGTCGGGTGATTGTCAGCGAAGCGTTGCGGGGCGAAAAAGTGGGGCAGCAACTGATGAGTAAGGTGCTGGAATCATGTACGCGCCACTGGCCGGACAAGGCGATTTATCTGGGAGCGCAGGCGCACTTACAAAACTTTTACCGCAGTTTTGGCTTTATCCCTGTGACCGACATTTACGAGGAAGATGGTATTCCCCACATTGGGATGGCGCGCGAAGTCAGTCAGGCGTAATTGATAACCGTTGTCTATAGTTAGTGGCAGGTTTTAAGCAAATGGAGAACGAGAATGTCTAATCAATTTGGTGATACACGCATCGATGACGACCTGACGTTGCTGAGTGAAACACTGGAAGAAGTGCTGCGCTCCTCTGGCGATCCCGCCGATCAGAAATATGTTGAGCTGAAGGCGCGAGCAGAGAAGGCGCTGGATGATGTGAAAAAAAGAGTCAGTCAGGCTTCAGACAGCTATTACTATCGGGCGAAGCAAGCGGTTTATCGTGCCGACGACTACGTTCATGAAAAACCGTGGCAGGGGATTGGCGTTGGCGCTGCGGTTGGTTTGGTATTAGGACTGTTGCTGGCACGCCGTTAAAACCTCCCTACACTGGGGTACTGCATTTTTTTTGCAGTACCCCGTATAATGTGAGGCTTTTAACAGGGAGAGGTCCGCGTGCAATCACTCACTACGGCGCTGGAAAATCTATTGCGCCATCTGTCGCAAGAGTTTCCAGCGACGCCCGGCATTCGGGTTTTTGATGTTCCTTTCCCATTAAATGACGCCTTTGATGCCTTAAGCTGGCTGGCCAGCCAGAAAATGTATCCGCAATTTTACTGGCAACAACGCAATGGTGATGAAGAGGCTGCCGTGCTGGGTACAATAGCCAGCTTTTCGTCGCTGGCGCAGGCGCAGCGTTTTCTCCGACAATACCCGGATCACACCGACTTACGTATCTGGGGGCTGAATGCGTTTGACCCTTCCCAGGGCAATTTACTCCTCCCGCGGTTGGAATGGCGACGCTGTGCAGGCAAAGCGACCCTTCGACTGACCCTTTTCAGCGAAAACTCCCTTCAGCAAGACGCACATCAGGCAAAGGAATACATTGCTGCTCTGGCAAATATTAAACCGTTGCCAGCTCTGCATTTAACCATCACCCAAGAAAATCACTGGCCGGACAAACCAGCCTGGACGGGGTTAATTAAACTGGCGACCGACACCATTGCTGAAGGTGAACTGGATAAAGTGGTGTTGGCGCGGGCGACCGACCTGCATTTCTCCGATTCAGTTAACGCGGCGGCAATGATGGCTGCCAGCCGTCGGTTGAACCTGAACTGCTACCATTTCTACATGGCCTTTGATGGCGAAAGCGCGTTCCTGGGTTCATCTCCTGAGCGGCTTTGGCGGCGGCGTGACAAAGCGTTGCGTACTGAAGCACTGGCGGGAACGGTGGCGAATCATCCTGATGATAAACAGGCGCAGCAACTGGGCGAGTGGCTGATGGCGGATGATAAAAACCAGCGCGAGAATATGCTGGTGGTGGAAGATATCTGCCAGCGATTACAGAGCGACACCCAGGCGCTGGATGTTTTACCGCCGCAGGTGCTTCGTCTGCGTAAAGTGCAGCATCTGCGTCGCTGTATCTGGACCTCGCTTAATACGGCAGATGATGTGGTTTGTCTGCATCAGTTGCAGCCAACGGCAGCGGTGGCAGGTTTACCGCGCGATTTGGCACGGCAGTTCATCGCCCGGCACGAACCGTTTACCCGTGAATGGTATGCGGGTTCTGCGGGCTATCTCTCATTACAACAAAGCGAATTCTGCGTTTCCCTGCGCTCGGCGAAAATCAGTGGCAATGTCGTGCGATTGTATGCCGGAGCGGGTATTGTCCGAGGCTCAGACCCCGAACTGGAGTGGCAGGAAATCGACAACAAAGCGGCAGGACTGCGCACTTTATTACAATTGGAATAGTAATGAGTCGCATCATTACCGATTCATATCAATAATCTCTTTTTGTAGCTCCTTATACTTAGCCGCAATATTGATACCGGACAAACTCATGTCAGTAAGCGCATTTAACCGACGCTGGGCGGCGGTCATTCTGGAAGCATTAACACGTCATGGCGTCAGACACGTCTGCATCGCCCCTGGCTCTCGTTCTACGCCATTAACTCTGGCGGCGGCGGAAAATTCCGCTTTCATTCATCACACTCATTTTGATGAGCGTGGGCTGGGGCATTTGGCGCTGGGGCTGGCGAAAGTCAGCAAGCAGCCGGTGGCGGTGATAGTGACTTCCGGCACGGCGGTAGCGAATCTCTATCCGGCACTGATTGAAGCTGGGTTAACCGGAGAAAAACTGATCCTGTTAACCGCCGATCGTCCTCCGGAATTGATTGACTGCGGCGCAAATCAGGCAATTCGTCAGCCGGGCATGTTCGCCTCTCATCCTACGCATAGCATTTCACTACCGCGCCCGACGCAGGATATTCCCGCCCGTTGGCTGGTTTCTACTATCGACCACGCTTTAGGCACGCTGCATGCGGGTGGAGTCCATATCAACTGCCCGTTTGCCGAACCGCTTTATGGCGAGATGGACGATACCGGACTTAGCTGGCAACAACGTCTTGGCGACTGGTGGCAGGGCGACAAACCGTGGCTGCGTGAAGCGCCTCGTCTTGAGAGCGAAAAACAGCGCGACTGGTTCTTCTGGCGGCAAAAGCGCGGCGTGGTGGTTGCCGGGCGCATGAGTGCGGAAGAGGGCAAAAAAGTTGCCCTGTGGGCGCAAACACTTGGCTGGCCGCTGATTGGCGACGTGCTGTCGCAAACCGGGCAGCCGCTGCCGTGTGCCGATCTCTGGTTAGGCAATGCCAAAGCGACCAGCGAACTGCAACAGGCGCAGATTGTCGTGCAACTGGGGAGCAGCCTGACCGGTAAACGGTTACTGCAATGGCAGGCAAGCTGTGAACCAGAAGAGTACTGGATTGTTGATAACATCGAAGGGCAGCTTGACCCGGCACACCACCGTGGACGTCGCCTGGTCGCCAATATTGCCGACTGGCTGGAGCTGCATCCGGCTGAAAAACGCCAGCCCTGGTGCGTGGAGATCCCGCGTCTAGCTGAACAGGCAATGCAGGCAGTTGTTGCCCGTCGTGATGCGTTTGGCGAAGCACAACTGGCGCACCGCATCAGCGACTATTTGCCTGAACAGGGGCAACTGTTTGTCGGTAATAGCCTGGTGGTACGTTTGATCGATGCTCTCTCGCAACTTCCGGCAGGCTATCCGGTGTACAGCAACCGTGGGGCCAGCGGAATTGATGGGTTGCTCTCTACCGCCGCAGGCGTTCAGCGGGCCAGCGGCAAACCGACGCTGGCGATTGTGGGCGATCTCTCTGCTCTTTACGATCTCAACGCGCTGGCGCTATTGCGTCAGGTTTCCGCGCCGCTGGTATTAATTGTGGTGAACAACAACGGCGGACAAATTTTCTCGCTGTTGCCGACGCCGAAAAGCGAGCGCGAGCGTTTCTATCTGATGCCGCAAAACGTCCATTTTGAGCACGCTGCCGCGATGTTTGAGCTGAAATATCATCGTCCGCAAAACTGGCAGGAACTTGAAACGGCACTTGCCGACGCCTGGCGCACTCCGACCACCACGGTGATTGAGATGGTGGTTAACGACACCGACGGCGCGCAAAACCTCCAGCAACTGCTGGCGCAGGTAAGCCATTTATGATCCTGCACGCACAGGCAAAACACGGCAAGCCAGGTTTACCCTGGCTGGTGTTTTTGCATGGTTTCTCCGGCGATTGCCTCGAATGGCAGGAAGTCGGCGAGGCGTTTGCAGACTACTCGCGGTTGTATGTTGATCTGCCAGGTCACGGTGGTTCGGCGGCAATTAGCGTCGATGGATTTGATGATGTCACCGACTTACTGCGTAAAACTTTGGTTAGTTACAACATCCTTAACTTCTGGCTGGTGGGGTACTCGCTCGGTGGACGGGTGGCGATGATGGCGGCTTGTCAGGGGATGGCGGGGCTTTGTGGCGTGATTGTCGAAGGTGGGCATCCCGGGCTGCAAAATGCTGAACAACGCACGGAACGTCAGCTTTCCGATCATCGCTGGGCGCAGCGTTTTTGTTCAGAACCGTTAACGGCGGTATTTGCCGACTGGTATCAACAGCCTGTTTTTGCCTCGCTCAATGACGATCAACGCCGGGAGCTGGTGGCGCTGCGCAGCAACAATAACGGCGCAACCCTTGCCGCGATGCTGGAGGCCACTTCTCTCGCCGTCCAGCCTGATTTACGTGCTAACCTTAGCGCCCGCACATTTGCGTTTTATTATTTATGTGGTGAACGTGACAGCAAATTCCGCGCTCTGGCAGCGGAACTGGCTGCCGACTGCCATGTCATTCCTCGCGCCGGACATAACGCGCATCGGGAAAATCCCGCTGGCGTAATCGCAAGTCTGGCGCAGATCTTGCGTTTCTGACTAAAGGACACAATATGATTTATCCTGATGAAGCAATGCTTTACGCACCGGTTGAATGGCACGATTGCTCCGAAGGTTTCGAGGACATTCGTTATGAAAAATCCACCGACGGTATCGCAAAAATCACCATTAATCGTCCGCAGGTGCGCAATGCCTTCCGTCCTCTGACGGTAAAAGAGA
Organism: Escherichia sp. E10V5; assembly: GCF_004212315.1. Lineage (NCBI taxonomy): Bacteria > Pseudomonadati > Pseudomonadota > Gammaproteobacteria > Enterobacterales > Enterobacteriaceae > Escherichia > Escherichia sp. E10V5. The sequence goes on along the minus strand of NZ_RHJM01000020.1, from coordinate 142,321 downwards.
TGATCCAGGCGCTGGCGGATGCCCGTTATGACGACAACATCGGCGTGATCATTTTGACTGGCGCGGGCGATAAAGCGTTCTGCTCCGGTGGTGACCAGAAAGTACGTGGCGACTACGGCGGTTATAAAGATGATTCCGGCGTACATCACCTCAACGTGCTGGACTTCCAGCGTCAGATCCGTACCTGTCCGAAACCGGTTGTCGCGATGGTGGCTGGCTACTCCATCGGCGGCGGTCATGTTCTGCACATGATGTGCGACCTGACTATCGCGGCAGATAATGCCATCTTCGGTCAGACTGGCCCGAAAGTCGGTTCCTTCGACGGCGGCTGGGGAGCTTCCTATATGGCTCGCATCGTCGGGCAGAAAAAAGCGCGTGAAATCTGGTTCCTGTGCCGTCAGTACGATGCAAAACAGGCGCTGGATATGGGCCTTGTGAACACCGTGGTGCCGCTGGCCGATCTGGAAAAAGAGACCGTCCGCTGGTGCCGCGAAATGCTGCAAAACAGCCCGATGGCGCTGCGTTGCCTGAAAGCTGCACTGAACGCCGACTGTGACGGTCAGGCGGGTCTGCAGGAACTGGCGGGTAACGCCACCATGCTGTTCTACATGACGGAAGAAGGTCAGGAAGGTCGCAACGCCTTTAACCAGAAACGTCAGCCTGACTTCAGCAAATTTAAACGGAATCCGTAATGCGTAGCGCGCAGGTATACCGCTGGCAGATCCCCATGGACGCGGGGGTGGTTCTGCGCGACAGGCGGTTAAAAACCCGCGACGGGCTATACGTTTGCCTGCGTGAGGGCGAGCGCGAAGGGTGGGGGGAGATCTCCCCACTGCCGGGCTTCAGTCAGGAAACCTGGGAAGAGGCGCAAAGTGTGCTGCTTGCCTGGGTACATAACTGGCTGGCAGGCGATTGCGAGCTACCACAGATGCCTTCCGTCGCCTTTGGCGTAAGCTGCGCGCTGGCTGAACTGGCAGATACGCTCCCGCAGGCGGCCAATTACCGTGCTGCGCCGCTGTGTAATGGCGATCCGGACGATCTGATCCTCAAACTTGCCGATATGCCTGGCGAGAAAGTGGCGAAGGTCAAAGTGGGATTGTACGAAGCCGTGCGCGACGGCATGGTGGTCAATCTTTTGCTGGAGGCAATTCCGGATCTGAATTTGCGTCTTGACGCGAACCGCGCCTGGACGCCGCTGAAAGGCCAGCAGTTTGCCAAATACGTTAACCCGGACTATCGCCACCGCATCGCGTTTCTCGAAGAGCCGTGCAAAACCCGCGATGATTCGCGTGCGTTTGCCCGTGAAACCGGCATTGCCATTGCCTGGGATGAAAGCCTGCGCGAGCCGGATTTTGCCTTTGTGGCGGAAGAGGGCGTGCGTGCGGTGGTGATCAAACCCACGCTCACGGGCAGCCTGGAGAAAGTCCGCGAGCAGGTGCAGGCGGCGCACGCGCTGGGGCTGACGGCGGTGATCAGTTCTTCCATCGAGTCGAGCTTAGGCTTAACGCAACTGGCGCGGATTGCTGCCTGGTTAACGCCAGACACCATTCCGGGGCTGGATACGCTGGATCTGATGCAGGCGCAGCTGGTTCGTCGCTGGCCGGGTAGCCCGCTGCCATTAGTGGAAGTTGATGCACTGGAGCGGCTGTTATGATCTTCTCTGACTGGCCGTGGCGTCACTGGCGGCAGGTGCGGGGAGAAGCCATCGCCTTACGTCTTAATGACGAGCAACTCAACTGGCGCAAGCTTTGTGCTCGCGTCGATGAATTAGCCTCCGGCTTTGCGGCGCAGGGTGTGGTTGAGGGCAGCGGCGTAATGTTGCGGGCGTGGAATACGCCGCAAACGCTGCTGGCCTGGCTGGCGTTACTGCAATGTGGGGCGCGGGTGCTGCCCGTGAATCCACAACTGCCGCAACCGTTGCTTGAGGAATTGCTGCCAAATCTCACTCTGCAATTTGCGCTGGTGCCGGAAGGGGAAAACACGTTTCCGGCGTTAACGTCGCTGCACATTCAGCTGGTTGAAGGCGCACATGCCGCTGCGTGGCAGCCGACGCGCCTGTGCTCAATGACGTTAACCTCTGGCTCCACTGGCTTGCCGAAAGCCGCAGTTCATACTTATCAGGCCCATCTTGCCAGTGCCGAAGGGGTGTTATCGCTGATTCCGTTTGGCGATCACGATGACTGGTTGCTCTCTTTGCCGTTGTTTCACGTCTCTGGTCAGGGAATTATGTGGCGCTGGTTATACGCTGGTGCGCGGATGACGGTACGTGATAAACAGCCATTGGAGCAAATGCTGGCAGGCTGTACTCACGCTTCACTGGTGCCAACACAGCTCTGGCGTTTGCTGGTTAACCGCAGTTCAGTTTCCCTGAAAGCGGTGTTACTTGGCGGCGCGGCAATTCCGGTTGAGTTGACGGAGCAGGCGCGCGAGCAGGGCATTCGTTGCTTTTGCGGCTATGGTCTGACGGAGTTCGCTTCCACGGTTTGCGCGAAAGAAGCGGACGGCCTGGCTGACGTCGGTTCGCCTCTGCCGGGGCGGCAAGTAAAAATCGTTAACGATGAAGTGTGGCTGCGGGCTGCCAGTATGGCAGAAGGTTACTGGCGTAACGGGCAACTGGTGCCGCTGGTTAATGACGAAGGCTGGTACGCCACGCGCGATCGCGGTGAGATGCATAATGGCAAGCTGACCATTGTCGGACGTTTAGACAATCTGTTCTTCAGTGGTGGCGAAGGCATTCAGCCAGAAGAAGTCGAACGTGTGATTGCCGCGCATCCTGCGGTTTTGCAGGTGTTTATCGTCCCCGTTACTGACAAGGAGTTTGGTCATCGACCGGTAGCGGTGGTGGAGTATGACCACGAAACCGTTGATCTTAGCGAATGGGTGAAAGACAAGTTGGCCCGTTTTCAACAACCGGTGCGTTGGCTGACGCTTCCGCCGGAGCTGAAAAACGGCGGCATTAAGATTTCACGTCAGGCATTAAAAGAGTGGGTGCAACGCCAGTATTAAGAAATCATTAGTTTCATCTCTCATTTCCGCTATTCCATTGCCATTGATAATGAGTTTATCTGTTAATCTGTAAATTAATGTGACAATTCTTATCGGGCAGGATAGTGCAATGGAATGGCTGGTTAAAAAATCATGCAGCGATAAACAAGACAACAGACATGTACTGAAGCTTTGTGATACTGGCGGCACGATAAAAATGATTGCCGAAGTGCAAACTGACTTTAGCGTTAAATCAGGTGACCTGCTTTCTCCGCTACAGGATGCGCTTTATTGCATCAACCGGGAAAAACAGCGCACGGTGAAAGTCATTTCGGCGAGCAGTTATAGTGTTGAAGAATGGGGGCGACAATGTCAGTCTGGCTGCAAAAGTTAGCAGCGTTGTTTTGCTGCTGGTAGAAAAATCAGCGTTAATCCACCCATAATACAGGCTACGCCCAGCATAGCCTTCAACGAGAAGGTCCCTTCCCAGCCGGGAAGTACCATTGATGCAATCCATACCAGTACATAACTCATACTCAGTAAGGCATAGGCTTTGCTGAGTGCCAGCCGATGCAACGCCTTATACCAGCAAAAAACGGAGATCAGATAGCCAACCAGGCCGACGACCAGCATCCGGGCACCGAAATCAAAAGTAAAAAGCGCCGCGATAAAATTCCATAATTGCGTCATCGGCGGCAGATGATTCGCCGCAAAACCGAGGCTTAATTGCGCAGCAGAAGCAATAATGACGCTGAATAATCCCCACATCAGGCCCATTACACCGTACTCCCGAGAATCACAATGCCGCCAATAATGAAGGCCACCCCACACCAGTGACGAAAAGACACTGGTTCGTGCCACAGTTTTACTGCTGCCAGCGTCACCCAGACAAAATTCAGGCTCAACATTGGATAGGCAATGCCTACCGGCACGTTCTGTAATACCAGCAGCCAGAGCACCATTGCCAGCCCCAGACACATCAATGCCAGCGCCAGCCACAGTGCAATATGTTTGCGCCGTTTACTTATTGCCACAAAGCGAGTTGCCTGTTTCTGGCAGAGCTGCCCGGCTACGCTAAGCAGGCTGGCAAAGACTAAAATCAGCCAGATCATTTGGGCCGATACTGAATGAGCACCAGACGCCCCTGATGATCGATAGCATCTGCAGGTGGAATGGCAAGGCTGTTGATATCCTCATCGCGGTCGACCGAAAGCACGAGAGTAATAATCCCCTCCTGGCGATGTTGAGTAAGCCAGCTGGCGAAATCATCACCGCTGACAAATCTGCCTTTCGCATCCGGATAATTGAGGCCATATTTCAACTCCCCCGTTTGGCGATACATGATGATGTCATCGCGTTGCAGACTCCATGCCAGACCTGCGGCAACGCCGACGCTATCCGTAAGAATATAGCGGCTCGGCTGAAGTGATTCTTGCGTCATCTCGACAAAAAATTGCGGATGTTTGCCTTCCATGACTCTGTCGGGGATCGCAATACCCACGAGCAACGCCAGCCCCAACGGGCAAAGTGCCGCAAAAGGCCAGTTTTTTTCAATGTTCGTTAATGTGTACCAGCCGAAAAATGCCCATAGCGAAAAAATCGACCATGCGCAAAAGACTTTATAGATTTCGAAAGTTTGCCAGACTGGCGTACTCATTGGTCCCCAGGGAGAGACTATAAACGTGGCAATAATGCCAGTGACGCCAAATGCGATATTGATCCAGCCATTAATCCGCAGCGCCAGAGGATTATTTTTTGCTGCCTGCAACGCGTAATACGCCACCAGTATTGCCAGAGGCGCAAAGCAGGAAAGAATATAGGTCGGCAGCTTGCCTTTAGCGACGGAGAAAAACAGCAGTGGCATCACCGTCCAACTCAAGAGATAGACGGTTGCGGAATGGTTGCGGTTTTTCCAGCCAGAACGCAGCGCACCGGGGAGTAATCCCAGCCATGGCAGGCTACCGGCAATGATGATAGGCAAGTAGTACCAGAACGGGGCTTTATGTTGGGCATCATCCATCGCAAAGCGTTGAATATGCTCAATCCAGAAAAAATAGTGCCAGAAGTCAGGCTCCCGTTGCGCTATTGCTAACCCCCAGGGGAGAACCGTCAGTACACAACTGATGATTGCCAGCCAGCCGTAAATAAAGAAATCTTTCCAGCGTTTTTGCGTCGCCACCCATGGCAGCACGCTTAATACCGGCACGGCGAGGGCGAGAAAACCTTTGGTCATTACCCCCATACCGCAGGTGATTCCCAGCAGTAAAAATCCCGCGCTTTTGCCTTTCCACGTTTGCGCATCCATTGCCAACCAGAAGCTACACATTCCCGCCACCAGCCAGAATGCAATAAACGGATCGAGCACGGCGTAAGTGCCGATGGCGTAGACAATAAGCAGCGAGAGATAAATCACAGCGGCGAGTAGTGCCAGACGTTTATCGCGCCATAAGCGCAGAGTAAACCAGACCACCAACGCGGCGGTTAACAGGGTCGCAAAGATAACGCCTGCCCGAACACCAAAGTTATTCGCGCCAAATAGCCATTGCCCAATACTGTTAATCCAGTATCCGGCAATCGGTTTTTCGAAATAACGTAGCCCTAACAGATGGGGCACAATCCAGTCGCCGGAAGCCAGCATTTCCCGACTGATTTCCGCATACCGCGTTTCATCAGGTTGCCAGAGCAGGCGATAATTAATCGGCAAGAGATAATAGACGGTAATAAACGCAAAGAATGCGGCGTAATAGCGAATGGATTTCATGGACGAGTTCCCGCAACTTGTTGGCAACCCAGCCAGCCTTCACGTCCAGCGATTCTTCCACGCACCACATGTCCGAGCGGCAACGTCTCCGGCAGCAGCTCGCCTAATGGACAAAAAGTAATGCCTTCACGGGCGGCACGCTTCAGGAGATCAACAAAATCAGGATGATAAGCACAACCTTCAACTTCAGCATGGATGGTATAAACCGGCGTCCCTTTATCTCGCAGGATGCGGTTGAGTAGCCAGCCGTTAAAATCTTGCGCTTTCACATCCCGGCCAATCACTTCATCCCAGGTAGGTAATGTCACTGGAATTTGTGCAGTGCCAGGTTTTCCTGATTCGAGCAAGGGACGAAACGGCATCGCCCCACGACAATCGCTGTTGTAGCGCAAATGGAACGCTTCTTTTGCTTCGATCACCTGTTGGTCGGCACGCCAGCCAGCAGCAGCGGAGCAGGTTATCGGTTGGCCGATAATCTCTTCCAGGGTACGAAGGCCGCGGGCAATATCGTCTACCATTGTTTGCCGATCCCAGTTGCCGCTATGGGCTTGCCAGGCGTGGTGATCCCAGGCGTGCAGGCCGACTTCGTGGTATTTAGCCGCTTCACGAATGATATCGGCATTGGCATGACCAATCTCTTTTCCTGGCCATGCCGTACCTGCCAGTAAAATATCCCAGCCATAAAGTGATGCCGCGTTTGAGCGCAGCATCTTCCACAAAAACTGGGGCTTCACCAGTCGCCAGAGATGGCGGCCCATATTGTCCGGGCCGACGCTGAAAAAAATGCTGGCCTGAATATTATGCTTACTTAAGGTTTCCAGCAGACGTGGCACCCCTTCGCGGGTGCCACGAAAAGTATCGACATCAATACGTAAACCTACTTTGGTCATGATGACTTATCCGTAAGATCGACAGTGCGCAGGAAGAAATCCAGCGTCTCATCGATGGTTTCCTGCATATCAATTTTCGGTTCCCAGCCGAGGCAACGGCGGGCATTGCGGATGCTCGGTTTACGATGCTCTACGTCCTGATATCCTTTGCCGTAGTAGCTGCTACTTTCTACCACGCGAAAGCCCGCAAACGGTGGGAAGTGATGGCGCAGCGGATGTTTTTCGAAGCTCGCCAGCAGCATCTCGCCGAGCTCTTCAATACTCGCTTCGTTATCAGGATTGCCAATGTTGATAATTTCGCCGTCGCAGCGATTTCCCGCATTTTCGATAATGCGGTATAACGCCTCGATACCATCCCGAATATCAGTAAAGCAGCGTTTTTGTTTTCCGCCATCAATCAGCTTAATCGGTGAACCTTCCACCAGATTGAGAATGAGTTGCGTAATAGCGCGTGAGCTACCAATTCGCGCAGCATTAAGGTTATCCAGTCGTGGCCCCATCCAGTTAAACGGGCGGAAGAGGGTGAACTGCAACCCCTCTTTTTCGCCATACGCCCAGATCACCCGATCAAGTAATTGTTTTGATACTGAATAAATCCAGCGTGGTTTATTCACCGGGCCGACGATTAAATTAGAATGGTCCTCATCGAAGTATTTATCGCTACACATCCCATAAACTTCTGAAGTCGACGGGAAGATGATTCGCTTACGGTACTTCACGCAGTAACGGATAATGCGCAGATTCTCTTCAAAATCGAGTTCAAATACGCGTAGCGGGTTGCGGGTATATTCAATCGGCGTAGCTATCGCCACCAGCGGCAACACGACATCACATTTTTTGACGTGATACTCAATCCATTCGGAATGAATGCTGATATCGCCTTCAACAAAATGAAAATGCGGATGATTCAGAAAACGGCTTATCGCGTCGCTGCCAATATCCAGACCGTAAACTTCATAGTGATCTTCGCGCAGCAGGCGTTCTGTCAAATGGTTACCGATAAAGCCATTCACCCCGAGGATGAGTACCCGGGTACGGCGTCGGGCGGCACAGGCAGGCTGGCTATTCAAGCGTGAACCTTGCACCAGGCCCAGTGTCTGCGCTAATTGTGAGCCCTGCATAGTAATGCCGTCGCCCGCTTGTCCGGTGACGATTTCCAGCGCGCCATCGCCACAGGCAATTAGCAACGGCGCAACAGAAATCACGCTTCCCGGCTGCGCTGCGGATGTATGAGGATGTACGCGTGACGACCAGACGGTAAATTTTTGATTACCAACATAGCTGAAGGCACCCGGCCACGGATCGGCGACGGCGCGGACCATGTTATGCAATACGGCTGCCGGTTTGTGCCACTCGAGGAAGCTGTCTTCTGGTGTTCTGCGACCAAAACAGGTGGCTTCGTTCTCGCGTTGGGCTATTTCCAGAATCTTACCGTGTTTAATGGCGGGTAACGTCTGTTCCAGCAACTGACGCGCGGTATGGCACAATTTATGATGCAGCGTAATGGCGATATCATCTGGCGCAATGGCAACGCGCAGTTGGGCAACAATGGCCCCGGCATCGGCACGTTTAACCATTCGGTGCAATGTAACGCCCGTTTCCGTTTCACCGTTCACCAGCACCCAGTTCAGCGGCGCGCGACCACGATATTTTGGTAACAGCGAACCATGCAGATTAAATGCACCTGCGGGAGCGAGCTGCAAAATCTCATCGCTAATGAGATGGCGATAATAAAAAGAGAAAATCACCTCTGGTGACAGTTGGGCAATGCGTTCCACCCACAGCGGATGATTAATGTTATCCGGCGCGTAAACCGGAATGCCTTTTTCCGCCGCCAGACGGGCCACCGAACCATAAAAGGCTTTTTCGCCAGGATTATCAGTATGGGTAAAAATGGCGCTAATTTCGTAACCGGCAGCCAGCAGGGCTTCAATACCGAGGCATCCCATATCGTGGTAGGCAAAAACGACGGTTTTCATTATTCATTTTCCTTGCTGGATGGACGGATAACTTGCTGAACAAAATAGCGGGGACGGGCGCGGACATCGGTGTAGATCCTGCCAATATATTCACCGAGCAATCCCATGCCGATAAACTGAGCGCCAATAAAAGTAAACAGCACGGCAAATAGCATAAAGACGCCTTCTGCCGCCCATTGTGGTCCGAAGGTCAGGCGTAAAATCACCAGCAGTACCGCAATGCTGAACCCCCCAATCGCAATCACGCTGCCGAGAAGACTCAGCATACGTAGCGGTGTGGTCGTGAGGCAGGTCACCAGGTCGTACATCAAATTAATCAGGCGCATAAAGCTGTATTTAGATTCGCCATACTCACGCTCGGCATGATGTACCGGAATTTCAATGGCGCGGCGAGCGAAGATATTCGCCAGAATCGGGATAAAGGTGCTGCGTTCATGGCAGTGCAACATGGCATCGATAATATGACGGCGATAGGCGCGTAACATACAGCCATAGTCGCCCATCGCTTTGCCGGTGGTGCGCTGAATAAGTCGATTAATCATCTTCGATGCCGTTTTACGAAACCAGGTATCCTGGCGATTCTGGCGCACAGTACCCACTACGTCGTAACCTTCATCGGCTTTTTCTACCAGACGGGGGATCTCCTCTGGCGGATTCTGGAGATCGGCATCGAGGGTAATAATTAAGTCGCCGGTAACGTGGCTGAAACCTGCCATGATCGCCGAATGCTGTCCGTAATTACGATTAAGCAAAATAGACACGATGTGGCTGCCCTCTGCTTGTGAGGCATCGACGAGCATTTGTGCAGAATTATCGCTACTGCCGTCATCAATCAGCAGGATCTCATACTCTTTCCCCAGCGATTCACAGGCTGCGGTGGTGCGCCTGATTAATTCCGGTAAGCTTTCCTGCTCGTTATAGACGGGAATAACCACCGAGACTTTCTTAACAGGGTGGATTTCAAACATGGCTTATTGTCCTGCGAGTTGCTGAAGGGCAGCGATGACGCGGTCGGCATCGGCGGTGGTCATATCTGGAAAAAGCGGCAACGAACAGATGCGTTCGCTGTTCCATTCGGTATTCGGTAACGACAGTGTGGGAAAACGCTCGCGATAATATTTTTGCGTGTGAGCGGCGCGGAAATGTAACCCGGTGCCAATGCCTTTTTCTTTTAACGCTTCCATCAACGCATCGCGGCTGATACCACAACGTTGTTCATCAACACGAATAATAAACAGATGCCAGGCGTGAATGTGCGGCCATGCGGGAAGGCTTAAAGGCTGGAACGGGAGAGCTGCCAGTGCTTGCTGATATTGCAGGGCAATTTCCCGACGACGGGTGTTGAGTTGCTCTAATTTGGCTAACTGTGTCAGGGCAATCGCGGCGTTAATATCGGTCAGATTGTACTTGTAGCCCGGCGTTAATACTTCTGCCTGCGGCGCGCGGCCCCAGGTTTGTCTGTCATATGCATCGACGCCCAGACCATGAAATTTCAGCATACGTAGCTGGCGGGCGAGGTTTTCATCATCAGTAACAATCAGGCCGCCTTCTGCACAGGTAATATTTTTGATGGCGTGAAACGAAAAAATAGCAGTACCTTTCGCACCAATATGTCGGCCTTTGTAATACGTACCGACGGCATGGGCGGCATCTTCAATAACCGCGATACCGTAACGTTCGCCAATGGCGCGAATGGCGTCAATATCTGCTGGCGCACCGGCATAATGCACTGGAATGATGGCTTTGGTACGCGGCGTAATGGCTGCTTCGATCGCTTCAGGCGTGACCATCAGCATATCGCGATCGACATCTACCATTACCGGCGTAGCGCCCAACAAAGAAATCATATTAAGAGTTGATACCCAGGTCAGAGAAGGCGTGATCACTTCATCGCCAGCACCTATCTCCAGCGCCATCAGCGTAATATGCATTCCGGCTGTGGCTGAACTGACCGCGATGGCATGTTGGTTTCCCGTCAACTGGCAAAAGGCTTGTTCAAGCGCCTGATTCTTCGGACCTGTGGTGATCCATCCAGATTCGAGAACATCTTTAACCGCAGCGAGTTCTTCCACACCCATTGCCGGACGTGAAAAGGGCAAAAAATCTGACATTATTATTCCTTCGGCCATTGAATACTTTTCCCATCTATTCACTAATATTTGTTATAGGGAGCGTTATATGTATTTTGCCATTTGGCGTAAAATTCTAAGGGTAGAATATTAATTTAACCTTAAGGAACTAATATAGTACTTAAATATTATTTTTTTCGTTTTTTTATCTTTTTCAGGCTTTTCATTTGACAAGATTTAAGGCATTTTGCGTGCATCGTAATGTTTTAATACTATCCCCAGCCCCTATTTTCCGGTGAAAATGTTATTTTTTTTTCACGGTCATTTAGCTGGCTACGCGTGTCTATAGGTGGAGCTTAAGTGTTAGCTTTTTGTCGGACTTCGATGAAGTCTAAAAAATATATCTTCATTTTACTGGTGCTTGCTGTAATTGCCGGGTTGGGTAGTCATGCTGCCTGGAGTAGCAATGGGTTGCCACGAATCGACAATAAAACGTTGGCCAGGCTAGCGCAGCAGCACCCGGTGGTGGTTCTGTTTCGCCATGGAGAACGTTGCGATCGTTCCTCCAATCAATGCTTGTCAGACAAAACAGGTATTACGGTAAATGGCTCTCAGGATGCGCGTGAACTGGGCAAAGCCTTCAGCGCAGATATCCCTGATTTCGATCTTTATTCCAGTAATACCGTTCGGACTATTCAGTCGGCAACCTGGTTTTCTGCGGGCAAAAAACTGACGGTAGATAAACGACTGCTACAATGTAGTAATGAGATTTATAGCGCAATTAAAGACTTACAAAGTAAAGCGCCTGATAAAAATATTGTTATCTTCACCCACAATCACTGTCTGACGTATATCGCGAAAGATAAACGTAACGTGACATTTAAACCAGATTATCTGGATGGACTGGTGATGCATGTGGAAAACGGTAAAGTTTTACTGGATGGGGAATTTGTCAATCACTGATCTTTGAATCTGACAGCCAGTAATGGCTGTCATCACTATCACAGAAGACCCTTCAAACGTAATGTTTTCTTGGTCGCAACATTCAAATCGTATTGCGCCAGATCTTCAGGTTTTACCCACGCGTATTCCTGAAACTCTTCGTTTATTTTCACTTCACGGTTGGCAGAAACACAGTCAAAGATCAGGTAAATCATATAAATCTCTTCCTTACGACCATCTGCATATGTCTTAGTGCGAATGTCATCGCTGAAAGTCCACGGAGTGATGTCGGTAAGAATCAGTTGCTCGCCTAACTCTTCTCTGATTTCACGGCGTAATGCTTCTTCAATACGTTCGCCAGGTTCCACGCCACCACCCGAAAGCGCCCATTGACCCGGGAAAACGCCGCGATCGTCAGCCATTTTGCATAGCAGATAAGCACCATCATTTTGAATCAAAGGGCAAACAATAGTCCGTTGTCGCACAGGGATGTTCCTTATAATCGAAAATAAACCAAGAGAATACGGCAACTCAGAAATATGCGAAAGTGACATTAGTCTCTTTTGCGATGATAACTGCGCTGATTATTATTTTGGTTTATAACGTAAATCATGTTTATTTTTTCGGCGTTAAATTATTAAAGACGTATTTAGTTACAATAAGTTAGCAGATCGCTTTTTTCACGCATTGAATCCTCTGCGTCAGGCAGTACAATCCCGCAGCTTTGGGGAATGTTGATTATCTTCTTGCGGAAAAAGGTAAAAATGAAAAAATTTGCGCTACCAGTTCTGGCTGGAATGCTGTTGGTTTCTGCATCGGCAAATGCGATAAGCATCAGCGGCCAGGCAGGTAAGGAATACACCAATATTGGCGTCGGTTTCGGGACCGAGTCTACGGGACTGGCGTTAAGCGGTAACTGGACACATAACGACGACGACGGTGATGTCGCGGGCGTGGGGTTGGGCCTGAATCTTCCTCTGGGGCCGTTAATGGCAACTGTAGGTGGGAAAGGTGTTTATACCAACCCGAATTACGGTGATGAAGGTTATGCGGCGGCAGTCGGTGGTGGTTTGCAGTGGCAAATTGGCGACAGCTTCCGTCTGTTTGGCGAGTATTATTACTCTCCGGATTCGCTCTCCAGCGGTATTCAAAGTTATGAAGAAGCGAATGCTGGCGCGCGTTATACCATTATGCGTCCAGTCAGTATTGAGGCAGGCTACCGTTATCTGAACCTGTCGGGGAAAGACGGCAATCGCGATAATGCCGTGGCCGACGGCCCTTATGTCGGGGTTAACGCCAGCTTCTGATACCTTCCGGCGCGGCGTTCTGTCGCGCCATTCAGTTTCTTACTACGCCTTATCTCCCTTTGCGTTATAGTGATTCGATAACAAAAGCAGGAGATAACCATGTTAAAAGTGGAAATGCTATCCACCGGGGATGAGGTGTTACACGGGCAAATCGTTGACACGAATGCAGCCTGGCTGGCCGACTTTTTCTTTCATCAGGGCTTGCCGCTATCTCGCCGTAATACGGTAGGCGATAACCTTGAAGATTTAGTCACCATTCTTCGAGAGCGCAGTCAGCACGCCGATGTGCTGATCGTCAACGGCGGACTGGGGCCAACCAGCGATGATTTAAGCGCGCTCGCTGCTGCGACAGCAAAAGGTGAAGGTCTGGTGCTACATGAAGCCTGGCTTAAAGAGATGGAACGTTATTTCCGCGAACGTGGTCGCGTGATGGCGCCGAGCAACCGTAAACAGGCAGAATTGCCAGCGAGTGCCGAGTTCATCAATAACCCCGTAGGCACCGCCTGTGGTTTTGCCGTGCAGCTTAATCGTTGCCTGATGTTCTTTACCCCCGGCGTACCGTCAGAATTTAAGGTGATGGTCGAGCACGAAATCCTGCCGCGCCTGCGCGAGCGTTTTTCTTTACCGCAGCCGCCGGTTTGTCTGCGTTTGACCACCTTTGGTCGTTCGGAAAGCGATCTGGCACAAAGCCTGGACACTCTACAACTGCCGCCGGGCGTAACAATGGGCTATCGCTCCTCGATGCCGATAATTGAACTGAAGCTGACCGGACCGGCAAGCGAGCAACAGGCGATGGAAAAACTGTGGCTGGACGTTAAACGTGTTGCCGGACAGAGCGTGATTTACGAAGGCACCGAAGGACTGCCCGCGCAGATCAGTCGCGAATTGCAAAACCGCCAGTTCAGCCTGACGTTGAGCGAGCAATTCACCGGTGGTTTATTGGCTTTGCAACTTTCTCGCGCAGGTGCGCCATTGCTGGCGTGTGAAGTGGTTCCTTCACAGGAAGAGACTCTGGCACAAACCGCGCACTGGATTACAGAACGGCGGGCCAACCATTTTGCCGGGCTGGCACTGGCTGTTTCGGGTTTCGAGAACGAATATCTCAACTTTGCGCTAGCCACGCCGGACGGCACTTATGCTCTGCGCGTACATTTCAGCACTACGCGCTACAGTCTGGCTATTCGTCAGGAAGTGTGTGCAATGATGGCGTTGAATATGCTGCGCCGTTGGCTGAACAATCAGGACATCGCCAGCGAGCACGGCTGGATTGAGGTTGTTGAGTCCATGACCTTATCCGTCTGATCAGTCATTCTGTGCCGGTTTACTGCACCGGCACATTCCCCTCCTGCAAATTTGTCCAACCTGTTGTACTCAATAAGAAAAAATCCGTGCGCTGATTCACAAATTTGTGCGTAATTTCTCCAGTCCGCTGGACGAGAAACGGGATTTGATGCGCTTCACAATTTTACTCACCCTGAGCGACGAGACTGATTCCAGTATCTAAGACTGGAGTCCAGTATGTTGGAATCAAGCAAAGTACCCGCCCTGACACGGGCTATTGATATTCTCAATCTGATTGCCCGCATTGGCCCTTGTAGTGCTGCAACGATCATTGACACATTGGGGATCCCGAAAAGCACGGCCTATCTGCTGCTTAACGAACTTAAACGCCAGCGTTTTCTTAGCCTTGATCACCAGGAAAATTTTTGTTTGTGGACCAAGCTGGTGGAGCTTTCCGCTCATGCGTTAAGCAAGATGGATCTCAGGGAGCCGGCGCGACCACGCCTGACGCAACTGATGGATACCACTGGGCTGTTATGCCACCTTGGGATCATCGATAACGGTAGTGCTTATTACATTCTGAAAGTGGAGTCTTCAGCCACCATCAGTGTGCGTTCCCATGAAGGGAAAAGCCTTTCGCTTTATCGTTCCGGCATCGGGAAATGCCTTCTTGCCTGGCAACCAGCCGCTGTCCAGCAAAGCATTATCGAAGGACTGGTCTGGGAAAAGGCGACACCTACCACAATGACTCATCCACAACTGCTCCACGAGGAACTGGCGCGTATTCGCCGTCAGGGCTGGAGCTATGACAACGGCGAAGATTACGCCGATGTTCGTTGCGTCGCCGCTCCGGTGTTTAACGCCAATAACGAACTTACCGCCGCGATCTCGGTGGTCGGTACTCGCTTACAAATCAACGAAGAATACCGTGATTATCTGGCGGGCAAAGCCATTGCCTGCGCCAGGGATATTTCACGTCTGTTGGGATGGAAAAGTCCCTTTGACTTACAGGCCTCATAACAATGGAGAACATCATGACCTTACCAAAAATCAAACAGGTTCGCGCCTGGTTTACTGGCGGTGCTACAGCAGAAAAAGGCGCTGGTGGCGGTGATTATCACGACCAGGGGGCGAATCACTGGATTGACGATCACATTGCTACCCCGATGAGTAAATACCGCGATTACGAACAGTCGCGCCAGTCATTTGGCATTAACGTTCTTGGCACGTTGATTGTCGAAGTTGAAGCAGAAAACGGCCAGAGCGGTTTCGCCGTTTCAACTGCCGGTGAAATGGGGTGTTTTATCGTCGAAAAACACCTTAACCGTTTTATCGAGGGCAAATGTGTCAGTGATATCAAACTGATTCACGATCAAATGCTCAATGCCACTCTGTATTACTCCGGTTCTGGTGGCCTGGTGATGAACACGATTTCCTGTGTCGATCTGGCACTGTGGGACCTGTTCGGCAAAGTGGTTGGGCTTCCGGTTTACAAACTGTTAGGTGGCGCAGTCCGTGATGAAATCCAGTTCTACGCCACTGGCGCACGTCCGGATCTGGCAAAAGAGATGGGCTTTATCGGTGGCAAAATGCCGACGCACTGGGGGCCACATGATGGCGATGCGGGGATCCGCAAAGATGCCGCTATGGTCGCGGATATGCGTAAGAAATGTGGTGAAGATTTCTGGTTAATGCTCGACTGCTGGATGAGCCAGGACGTGAACTATGCCACCAAACTAGCCCATGCTTGCGCTCCCTATAACCTGAAATGGATCGAAGAGTGCTTGCCGCCACAGCAGTATGAAGGTTATCGCGAACTAAAACGCAACGCGCCAGCGGGAATGATGGTCACCAGTGGTGAGCACCACGGCACACTGCAATCTTTTCGTACGCTTTCAGAAACCGGTATCGACATCATGCAGCCGGATGTTGGCTGGTGTGGTGGCTTAACCACGCTGGTGGAAATTGCCGCAATTGCCAAATCACGCGGACAGCTGGTGGTGCCGCACGGTTCGTCTGTTTACTCCCACCATGCGGTAATCACTTTCACTAATACTCCATTTAGCGAATTCCTGATGACCAGTCCGGATTGTTCAACGATGCGTCCGCAGTTTGACCCCATTCTGCTTAATGAGCCGGTTCCGGTGAATGGTCGTATTCATAAATCAGTGCTTGATAAACCCGGTTTCGGCGTCGAACTCAATCGTGACTGCAATTTGAAACGCCCCTACAGCCACTAATCACTCCGGGCGTTGCTGTGACAATGGTAACGCCCACATATTCTAAGGAGCTTTTTATGAGCACCGCTTTGCTTGACGCCGTGGTGAAGAAAAACCGCGCGCGTTTGATCCCGTTTATGTTGGCACTGTATGTGCTGGCGTTTCTCGATCGTTCGAACATTGGCTTTGCTAAACAGACCTACCAGATTGATACCGGGCTGAGTAATGAAGCTTATGCGCTGGGGGCGGGGATTTTCTTTGTGGTTTACGCGTTTCTTGGTGTACCGGCGAATCTGTTGATGCGCAAACTGGGGGCCAGAACCTGGATTGGTACGACGACACTGCTGTGGGGATTTCTTTCGGCAGCAATGGCATGGGCCGATACTGAAGCGAAATTTCTGATCGTTCGCACTCTGCTTGGCGCTGCGGAAGCCGGATTCTTCCCCGGTATGATTTATCTCACCTCGCAATGGTTTCCGCAGCGTAATCGCGCCAGCATTATGGGGCTGTTCTATATGGGCGCACCGCTGGCATTAACGCTGGGATCACCGCTTTCCGGCGCGCTGCTGGAGATGCATGGATTTATGGGGCATCCCGGCTGGTTCTGGATGTTTGTGATTGAAGGATTGTTGGCAGTCGGCGCTGGGGTATTCACTTTCTTTTGGCTTGATGACACACCAGATCAGGCACGTTTTCTGAGTAAAGAAGAAAAAACGTTGCTTATCAATCAACTGGCAAGTGAAGAACAACAGAAAGTGACTTCTCGACTGAGCGATGCGTTGCGTAATGGACGAGTCTGGCAACTGGCAATTATCTACCTGACCATTCAGGTCGCGGTTTATGGATTAATTTTCTTCCTGCCGACGCAGGTTGCGGCATTGCTGGGGACAAAAGTGGGCTTTACGGCCTCTGTGGTCACCGCTATTCCGTGGGTTGCGGCATTGTTTGGGACCTGGCTTATCCCGCGCTATTCCGATAAAACCGGCGAACGACGCAATGTCGCGGCGCTGACATTGCTGGCCGCGGGCATTGGTATTGGCCTTTCCGGGCTACTTTCGCCAGTACTGGCAATCGTTGCGCTGTGTGTTGCAGCAATAGGGTTTATTGCCGTGCAGCCGGTGTTCTGGACTATGCCGACACAACTGCTTTCTGGTACGGCGCTGGCGGCGGGGATTGGTTTTGTCAACCTGTTTGGCGCAGTGGGCGGATTTATCGCCCCGATCCTGCGCGTAAAAGCAGAAACCTTGTTTGCCAGCGATGCGGCAGGATTGCTGACGCTGGCTGCGGTGGCGGTCGTCGGCTCGCTGATTATTTTCACTCTACGTGTAAGTCGCTCAGTTGTGCAGACTAACGTGGCACATCACTAATAGGTTAAGGAATATGATGAACGCATTATTAACCAACCCCTTCAAAGAACGCTTACGCAAAGGTGAAGTGCAAATTGGTCTATGGTTAAGCTCAACGACTGCCTATATGGCAGAAATCGCCGCTACTTCCGGTTATGACTGGTTGCTGATTGACGGAGAGCACGCGCCAAATACCATTCAGGATCTTTATCACCAGTTACAGGCGATAGCGCCCTATGCCAGCCAACCCGTGATCCGCCCGGTGGAGGGGAGTAAGTCGCTGATTAAACAAGTACTGGATATTGGCGCTCAAACCCTACTGATCCCGATGGTCGATACTGCCGAACAGGCACGTCAGGTGGTGTCTGCTACCCGATATCCACCCTACGGTGAGCGTGGTGTCGGGGCCAGTGTAGCTCGTGCTGCTCGCTGGGGACGCATTGAGAATTACATGGCGCAAGTCAACGACTCGCTTTGTCTGTTGGTGCAGGTGGAAAGTAAAACGGCACTGGATAACCTGGACGAAATCCTCGAAGTCGAAGGGATTGATGGCGTATTTATTGGGCCTGCGGATCTCTCAGCGTCGTTGGGGTATCCGGATAACGCCGGCCACCCGGAAGTTCAGTGTATTATTGAAGCAAGCATTCGTCGGATCCGCGCTGCGGGTAAAGCGGCTGGTTTTCTGGCTGTGGCTCCTGATATGGCGCAGCAATGTTTGGCGTGGGGAGCGAACTTTGTCGCTGTTGGCGTTGACACGATGCTCTATAGCGATGCCCTGGATCAACGACTGGCGATATTTAAATCAGGCAAAAATGGGCCACGCATAAAAGGTAGTTATTGATATCAAAGGCCCATAGGGATTACCTGTGGGCCGGTATGTTAGTTAGTGGTTTTTCGCTGTCAGATCGGCTTCGTTTAGCTGGGTAGTTGCGAATACCAGGTCACGATCGATGCCCTGTTCCAGCATTCGCAAGGCAATTTTAATGGCTTGTTCATGCATGCCTTCCTGCAAACCTTCCAATTTACCTTCCTGCCAACCAATTTGATGCCCCTCCTGCCGTAGCCGTTCAGCAATAGTCATCAATTTCTCCTTTTAATGACAGTTCGGAATATCAGCATCAGTGAGTTGGGTTGTCGCCAGCACAATCTCACGTTCAAAGCCCTGTTCCAGCATGCGCAAAGCAATTTTAATGGCTTGTTCATGCATGCCCTCCTGCCAGCCAATTTGGTGTCCTTCCTGCCGCAGCCGTTCAGCAATAGTCATTAATCTCTCCTTTTGTAGTGGTGAACGTTCGGCAATCTCCTCAATAAAGCGGGTGAAACGGGAGGTATCGCCGCATTGCAGCAGATAATTAAACAGCGTTTGCACCTGGCTGTCATTAGTGAAGCCCCTAACCAAAAGCGTGGTGATCCTGTCGACCAGACCGATTAAATCGCGCTCGCGAATATGCTTTTGAATCAGTTCCAGCAGAGCTATACGCCGATGTTGCATGATCTCATCGTCAGGTACGATGGTGATATCCACCAACGGAAAAGCTTCGGTGTACAACTGCCGGGCAAGCTGCGGGTCGTCAAATTCATCCAGCCAGTTAAGTGAATATGGGTAGGGTGAGGTTTCGCCGTGATAAAACAGCATTGGCACTACCAGAGGGACTCTGTCATAGCCTTTGTCCAGATGGCGCTGCATGACGGCAGTGGCATAACGCATCAGTCGAAAGGCCATGTTTTTTTCCGCAGTACTCTGATGCTCAATCACGCAGTAGATATAACCTTCGCCGTCGGTGGTTTCTACCGACCACAAAACATCCGAGTAGTAAGCGCGTAAACTTTTTTCAATAAAACTGGTGGGTTCCAGGCGTAAGGTTTGCAGGTTGCAAAGTTTTCTCAGCGGTTCCGGCAGATGTATTTCCAGAAAATCCCGCGCGGTTTCGGGCGAGAACATAAACGTTTTAAACACCGCATCATGCGGGGAGGATGTTGTTGATTCAGTCATGGTTGTCCGTCACCTGATTTTTATGATGACGGGACATTACGGGGATCGCAGGCCGATGGCATCTGGCAGTTTTAGCCTTTGCGAGACGTTTTCAGAAGTATTTTTACTGCGATGCAACGCATACATTGGGTCCGGAACCGTGCACGCAAAAATGCCCGATAAGCCATGAACTCATCGGGCATCAGAAGGTCGCTTAAGCCAGCGCTTTTGCCAGCAGTGTGATCGGATGCTCGCAGCGAAGGCTTGTGGACATCTCAATCTGCCATTTGCAGGTTTCGCAGTCGGTAACGACCAGATCCGCGCCGCTCTCTTCTATCTGGCGGAACAGTGGCGCACCAATGGCTTGTGAAGTGGGGTAGTTCTCTTTTTTGAAGCCGTATGTTCCGGCAATGCCGCAGCACTGGGAATCCAGCACTGTCAGCTCAAGACCTGGGATTTTACGCAACAGCTCCAGGGTGTAGAGCGTCCAGCCCATTTTTTCCATATGGCATGGGGTGTGGTAAACCACTTTCAGCGGCAGCGGTTTCAGCGGTAACGTTTTGCCTTCGTCCAGCTTGCGCCACAGCCAGCGGGTCGCCAGTTCAATATGATCGCGCAAGCCTTTGTTGTCGACATTCAGCACTTCCGGGTATTCGTCGCGAAGGGCAAATGTACAGGTTGAGGAGGTGGCAATCACCGGAATGCCTTTTACCCCCACCGCTTCGCGGATCGACTCTACATTTGTGATCGCCTGTTTACGCGCTTTATCAGTAAAGCCGTTGGCGATTAGCGGCACACCGCAGCATTTTTCTTTGCTGAGTAATTGCACTCCCGTTCCCATCGCGTTGAGCACTTTAATTAAATCTTTACCCAGTTGCGGATGGTTGTAGTTGATGAAGCAGCCGTGGAAAAAGGCGACCTGGTCTTTATACTGCGCTTGCTGGGCCGCTACGCTGCGATACCAGCGACGGAACGTACCGAAGGAGTATTTTGGCAGCGTGCGACGATGGTCTATTTTTAAAGCCGCATCAAGCAGTTGCCGCACCGGTTTCAGTGAAGTTGCGGTGTTGACGATTGGCGCGAACGGTGTGGAAACGCTGCCCATCAGATCGGTATGACTTAAAACGAAGTTACGCAGCGAGGGACGCGTGGTGTCATATTTCGCTCGTGCGCGCTGGATGATATCGCCAATCTTCACATCGGACGGGCAGGCGACTTCGCAACGTTTGCAGTTGATGCAATATTTCAGCGCCTCGTCATACAGTGCGCCATCTTTCAAACGCAGACGCTCGCCATCCGGCCCGGCTTGTTTTGGCCCTGGATAGCCGGGATTCACCCGGCTCACCGGGCAGGCGGTGGTGCAGACGGTGCACTTAATGCAATTTTCGAAGCTGGTATCGTTCATTATTGGCCTCCTGCGCGTTGGGCAATCTGTTGAGCGGCATGTAAAGCACTGACAGCACAAACGCCGCCGCCGCATCCCTGGGCGATGGGATCAAATCCGCCCAGCACCGAACCGATGGCAAACAGGTTTTCAATGGTTTGCCCTGCCTGCGACGGGCGTAGCGCCTCGTCAGTGGTTACGCCGAACTGTTGCCACGGTTGCGCAGCAAAAAAGTCACTTCTATACCACTCACCCCGCGTGGGGGTTTGCAGTACATCAAGGCCGAGAATTGGTTCGCGAATGCCGTCGCGTTCTGCCACCAGCCCGCCGCTAAAGAAACTGCCGCTGGCGAGAACCGCGAAACGTGGACGCAGCGGGATGTCGGCGTGATTGCGGGTCCAGATTTCACTCACCACGCCGTTTTTACAGGTGACTTTTTTCACTTCATCGCCCGGCATCCACACGCCGCCCTGGCGTACAAACTGGCGCTGTAACTGGTTTTGCAGACGAATACCCAGCACGGAAGGCGGCAGCGTTGGCAAAAGCATCAGTGAGCAAGGTAATTTTTCATTCAGCCAGCGCCACAGTTTGTCATCGGCCAGGCCGAAGCAGGCGGGCATCAGGATCATTTCACAGGTATTGGCGACAGGGATTAGTGCATCAATTAACAGCGGCCAGTTTTCTTCGTTATCAAGGAAACGGGCGATATTCACCGCGCGAAACTCGGTGGCGTTATTGCGTAGCACATCCAGTTCCGGCAGTTCAATTTCAGCAGTTTCAACCGAAAGATCCAGTTCGCGCAACGAAGCCGCCGCAAGATGCGCCTGAAAATCCATCAGCCCGCTAATTCCCACCACACATATCTTCTTCGCGGGTAGCGGCCAGACGGGAACTTCTGGCGAACTTAACCAGGTCGAACGCAAAGTGCCGAGCGGGGTAACGCGCTGATGGGCCAGTTCCACGCTGCCCTGCAATTGCGCGCCGCTTTCCGCAATTAATGTCTGCGCCTGACAAGCGAGATCCAGTACGCGTTGTGGGCCGAGAAGACTGTAAGGGTGGGCAGGTGCCTGATGGCACAAGGACTCCAGCCCTGCATGAATGTCTGCCACCGGCTGACCGTCTGGCAGGTGGCTCAGTAAGTCCAGCGATCCGGATGAGAAATGCAGAGCGCTCTGTCCACGGGTGACAATGGCACAGCGCAGACCGTGTTTTTGCAATCGCAGGCCGCAGAGTAATCCGGCAAGACCGCCGCCCATAATGACAGTATCAAATCGCATCTTTCTGCTCCTTCTCCAGACCACACAGTCCCTGATAAACCCAGCGGGTAAATTCGCTTTCGCGCAATGCGTCTCCCCATGCAATGGGCTGCACACCTTTCCAGCGTTCGTTAAGGAAAGTGGAAAGTTGTTCGATAGATTGTGCGGAGGTGGTGACGTTAAAGCGTTGCAACAATCCAGCTGCCCGGCAGGCGCAGAGCTCGCCCTGGCAGGTGCCCATCCCCACACGGGTGCGACGGCGTAAATCTAACAGGCTATTCACGTTTAGATTTTCTACCGCGTACCGTACTTCGCCAGCGGTAACGGCTTCACACTCACAAACCAGGCTGCGGTGCAAACGGCCTTCGCTTAACCATGCTGGCGTGCGATCGCCATGACGGTAAACCGCAGAGCCGCGTAGTGGGGCAGGGAGGGAAATGACTTTACGTAAGGTGACTTCAGCAGGTTCCTGTGAACCAGGAAGTGCCAGATCGGCGGTCGTACAGGGGCGCGTGTTGCCCAGCTTGCGGCAGACGGCATCCGTAGCCCATTCCGCCATCAGACGATAGGTCATCAGTTTGCCGCCGGTGATGGTGATAAATCCGTCCAGACCATCGCGTTCGGCATGGTCGAGCAGCACGATGCCACGACTGACGTTACGGCCGCTTGGGTCGTCATCGCTGGCAACCAACGGGCGCACGCCAGAGTAGGCCCGCAAAATGCGCGTTTTCGCCATAACGGGGGCCAGTTTTTCCCCTTCACGCAGCAGAATATCCACTTCTTCTGCCGTCACTCGGTTGTCGTCTATCTCATCGTAATTAATGCGTAAAGAGGTGGTGCCAATCAGCGAAATGGTATCGCCAGGCACCAGAATATCGGCGTCGGAAGGTTTACGGCAGCGGTTGATCACATGCTGATTAATGCGGTGGTCCATGATCAGCAGCGATCCTTTCGCCGGGAACATGCGAATGCGCAGATCGGCATATTCGGCAATGTGTTGCCCCCAGATCCCGGCGGCATTAACTACGACAGGCGCATGAAGTGCCTGAGTTTCGCCGGTGAGATGATTACGTACACGAACACCGCACACCGTCGCGCCTTCACGAATTAGTCCCGTAACTTCATGAGCGGTAAGGATAACGGCACCATGTTCTTTTGCATCGAGCATGTTCGCTGCGGTCAGCCGGAATGGGTCAACGGTGCCATCCGGAACTTTTACCGCGCCAATCAGTGCCGGGTTAACGGAAGGTTCGATAATGCGTGCTTGCTGCGGATCAATGGCTTCAGCACTGATTCCAGCCTCTTCGCAAGCACGAATAAAAGTCGCCTGGAAGGAGAGATCATCTTCCGGCAGGGTGATAAACAGGCCGTTGGTTGGTTCGACACAGTGACGCGCAATGCGTTTTAAAATCTGGTTTTCACTAATACATTCGCGGGCCGATTCCGCATCGGTAACCGCATAGCGTGCGCCGCTGTGCAGCAGACCGTGGTTACGCCCGGTGGCTCCCGTTGCGATGTCGTGGCGTTCAACCAAAATCACTTTCAGCCCGCGCAGGGCACAGTCGCGGGCAATCCCGGCTCCCGTTGCGCCGCCGCCAATGATAATCACGTCACTTGTTTGCGAATCGCGAGTTTTCATTGTTATCCCTCAAAAGTTCGTTTTGTCTCATTTAGCCACAGAAAAAACATAGATTGTTTGATTTCGCGCATAATCGCTCATAATTCGAAAGTGAAACGTGACTTCATGCGTCATTTTGAACATTTTGCAAATCTTATTTAATAATGTGTGCGGTAATTCACATTCATGGAATGAATGATTAATTAACATCGCGGCAACTCAAGAAACGGCAGGTTCTTCCATTGAATCAGGCTGTTAATCATAAATAAGACCACGGCCACGGAGGCTATAAATGTTGAGTATTTTTAAACCAGCGCCACACAAGGCGCGCTTACCTGCTGCGGAGATCGACCCGACTTACCGTCGATTACGCTGGCAAATTTTCCTGGGGATATTCTTTGGTTATGCCGCTTACTATTTGGTTCGTAAGAACTTTGCTCTCGCGATGCCCTACCTGGTGGAGCAGGGGTTCTCACGAGGTGATTTAGGTTTTGCCCTTTCAGGGATCTCAATTGCCTACGGATTTTCCAAATTCATCATGGGGTCAGTGTCGGACCGCTCGAATCCGCGCGTTTTCCTGCCGGCAGGTCTGATTCTTGCTGCGGCAGTTATGCTTTTTATGGGCTTTGTACCGTGGGCGACATCGAGCATTGCTGTGATGTTTGTGCTGCTGTTCCTCTGCGGTTGGTTCCAGGGGATGGGATGGCCGCCGTGCGGTCGTACTATGGTGCACTGGTGGTCGCAGAAAGAACGTGGCGGCATTGTGTCGGTGTGGAACTGTGCGCATAACGTCGGTGGTGGTATTCCGCCGCTGCTGTTCCTGCTGGGGATGGCCTGGTTTAATGACTGGCACGCGGCGCTTTATATGCCGGCTTTCTGTGCCATTCTGGTGGCTCTGTTCGCCTTTGCGATGATGCGCGATACCCCACAATCTTGTGGCCTGCCGCCGATCGAAGAGTACAAAAATGATTACCCGGACGACTATAACGAAAAAGCGGAACAGGAACTGACCGCGAAACAGATCTTCATGCAGTACGTGCTGCCGAATAAACTGCTGTGGTACATCGCCATCGCCAACGTGTTCGTCTATCTGCTGCGCTACGGTATCCTCGACTGGTCACCGACTTACCTGAAAGAGGTGAAACACTTCGCGCTGGATAAATCCTCCTGGGCCTACTTCTTCTATGAGTATGCGGGCATTCCAGGCACTCTGCTGTGCGGCTGGATGTCGGACAAAGTCTTCCGCGGTAACCGTGGGGCAACCGGCGTCTTCTTTATGACTCTGGTGACTATCGCCACCATCGTTTACTGGATGAACCCGGCAGGCAACCCAACTGTCGATATGATTTGTATGATTGTTATCGGCTTCCTGATCTACGGCCCAGTCATGCTGATTGGTCTGCACGCGCTGGAACTGGCGCCGAAGAAAGCGGCAGGTACGGCGGCGGGCTTTACCGGACTGTTTGGTTATCTTGGTGGCTCCGTAGCGGCAAGCGCGATTGTCGGCTACACCGTTGACTACTTTGGCTGGGATGGCGGCTTCATGGTGATGATTGGCGGCAGCATCCTGGCGGTTATCTTGTTAATTGTCGTGATGATTGGCGAAAAACGTCGCCATCAGGAATTACAGCAAAAACGCAACGGAGGCTAATGGCATGAAATTGACGCTGAAAAACCTTAGCATGGCTATCATGATGAGTGGAATGATCATGGGAAGCAGTGCAATGGCGGCGGATAACAGTGAGAAAATAGTGATTGCCCATCGCGGCGCCAGTGGTTATTTGCCGGAGCATACGCTGCCTGCAAAGGCGATGGCGTATGCGCAGGGGGCCGATTATCTGGAACAGGATTTGGTGATGACGAAGGACGACCATCTGGTCGTTCTGCATGACCACTATCTTGACCGGGTAACCGATGTTGCCGATCGTTTCCCGGATCGGGCGCGTAAAGATGGCCGTTACTACGCGATAGATTTTACACTGGATGAAATTAAGTCTTTAAAATTCACTGAAGGCTTCGATATTGAAAACGGTAAAAAAGTGCAGACTTTTCCCGGGCGTTTCCCGATGGGTAAATCTGACTTCCGGGTGCACACTTTCGAAGAGGAAATTGAATTTGTTCAGGGGCTAAACCATTCGACCGGGAAAAATATTGGTATCTATCCAGAGATTAAAGCGCCGTGGTTCCATCATCAGGAAGGGAAGGATATTGCGGCAAAAACCCTGGAAGTGCTGAAGAAATATGGCTACACCGGTAAGGATGATAAGGTTTATCTGCAATGCTTTGATGCTGATGAACTGAAGCGTATTAAGAATGAGCTGGAACCTAAAATGGGTATGGACCTCAACCTGGTACAGCTGATTGCCTATACCGACTGGAACGAAACTCAGCAGAAACAACCGGACGGAAGCTGGGTTAATTACAGCTATGACTGGATGTTCAAGCCGGGTGCCATGAAACAGGTGGCGGAATACGCTGATGGTATTGGCCCGGATTACCATATGGTGATTGATGAGACATCGCAGCCGGGTAATATCAAGCTTACCGGAATGGTAAAAGATGCACAGCAGAATAAGCTGGTGGTGCATCCTTATACCGTGCGGGCCGACAAGCTACCGGCCTACACAACGAATGTGAATCAGCTTTATGACATTTTGTATAACAAAGCTGGAGTGAACGGTTTGTTCACTGACTTCCCGGATAAAGCGGTTACCTTCCTGCAACAACAGAAATAATCTCACCTTCGGCATTCCGGTCTGCCCGGAATGCCGCTTTGCTTCTGTAACAAGTCCATTTTTGTACACAAAAATCTTAAGGATTTCTTAAGGCAACACTTTATATTTCCATCCTGATAATTAACGTGCACATAGTGCCGGATGGTAAGTAATGGTGTCAGGAACGGAAGACGAACAATTTGAACGTTGGTGGGCGACCAAAGGAGACTGGGTCGAAGAACCCAATTATCGACGCAATGGTATGAGTGGTGTGCAGTGTGTAGAGCGCGATGGTAAAAAGCTTTATGTGAAGCGTATGACTCAGCATCTCTTTCATTCGCTGCGCTATCCCTTTGGACGCCCGACGATTGTGCGGGAGATTGAGGTGATAAACGATTTGGAGCGCGCGGGCGTTATCGTGCCGAAAATCGTATTTGGTGAAGCAATCAAACGAGAAGGGGAATGGCGGGCGCTACTGGTTACCGAGGATATGACCGGTTTCATCAGTATTGCAGACTGGTATACACAACATGCTATTACCCCTTACCCAGACGATGTGCGTGAAGCAATGCTACACGCGGTGGCACAAGCGTTTAAAAAAATGCATAGCGTCAAGCGTCAGCATGGCTGTTGCTACGTTCGTCATATTTATGTGAAAACGAAGGGTGTGGCGGAAGCGGGGTTTCTTGATCTGGAAAAAAGTCGCCGCCGATTGCGTCGTCAAAAAGCAGCTCAGCATGATTTCGCCCAACTGGAGAAGTATTTATCTCCCATTCCTCCCGACGACTGGGAGCAGGTGAAAGCGTATTACTACGCCATGTAATCGTTGTAGGCCAGATAAGACGCATAAGCGTCGCATCTGGCACTAGTACCCGATTACAACTCTATTTCAATATCGCCTTTTGCCCGGCAATAACAGGGCAAAATCTCCCCTGGCTGAATAAAGGCTAACGGTTCGGCAATCCAGTCAACCTGACCTGCAACCAGGCGAGTGCGACAGGAGCCGCAGTAGCCTTCGCGACACTGGTACTCAACCGCCACATTATGGGATTCCAGCGCCGCCAGAAGGGAAGGGTGTTCATCCTGGCACAGCAGTTGTGTGCCAGTGATGCGCAAGGTAACGCGGGTCATCAGAGCTGGAAGTTACTCAAATCGTCGGTGTCCACTTCCGAGTCAATTTGACCGACCAGATAAGAACTCACCTCAACTTCCTGTGGGGCAACCTGCACGTTATCCGACACCAGCCAGGTATTGATCCACGGGATCGGGTTGGAACGTGTCTGGAACGGCAGATCCAAACCGACAGCTTGCATGCGGATGTTGGTGATGTACTCCACGTACTGGCAGAGAATGTCTTTATTCAGACCAATCATCGAACCGTCACGGAACAGATAATCCGCCCAGTCTTTCTCCTGCTGTGCCGCCTGGACAAACAGCTCATAGCACTCCTGCTTACACTCTTCGGCTATTTCCGCCATTTCCGGATCATCCGCGCCGCTGCGCAGTAGATTCAGCATATGCTGAGTACCGGTCAGGTGCAGGGCTTCGTCACGGGCAATCAGGCGAATAATCTTGGCGTTACCTTCCATCAGTTCGCGTTCTGCAAAGGCAAAGGAACAAGCAAAGCTGACGTAGAAACGAATGGCTTCCAGCGCGTTAACGCTCATCAGGCAGAGATAAAGTTTTTTCTTCAGCTCGCGCAGGCTAACGGTCACGGTTTTACCGTTGACGGTGTGGGTGCCTTCGCCCAGCAAATGCCAGTAACTGGTCATCTCGATCAGTTCATCGTAATAGCGGGAAATGCCTTCCGCGCGTTTCTGGATCTGTTCATTGGTGACGATATCGTCGAATACAACAGACGGATCGTTAACGATATTACGAATGATATGGGTATAAGAACGAGAGTGAATCGTTTCTGAAAATGCCCACGTTTCTACCCAGGTTTCCAGTTCCGGGATCGAGATCAGCGGCAGCAGAGCCACGTTCGGACTACGACCCTGAATGGAATCCAGCAGTGTCTGGTACTTCAGGTTGCTGATAAAAATGTGCTTTTCGTGTTCAGGTAGTGCCTGGTAATCAATACGGTCGCGAGAAACGTCAACTTCTTCCGGACGCCAGAAGAAAGAGAGCTGCTTTTCGATCAGCTTTTCGAAGATTTCATATTTTTGCTGATCGTAGCGGGCCACGTTGACCGGCTGACCAAAGAACATCGGTTCTTTGAGCTGATCATTCTTCGTCTGTGAAAATGTGGTATATGCCATGAATATGTCCTGTTGGGAGTTTAATGCCGGATAAGGCATTTTACGCCGCATCCGGCATCCAGAGCCTGATGCGACGCTGGCGCGTTTTATCAGGCCTACAAAATTCGAGACGTAGGCGGATAAGACATTTTACGCCGCATCCGGCATCTCAATATCAGATCTTACATGCGCCGCTTTCGCAGCCATCGTCCTGGATTGACGGCACCAGATCGTCCTGCGCATCTTCTGCGCCGTCACGGGTGTTCTGATAATACAGCGTTTTGACCCCGAATTTGTAGGCGGTGAGCAGGTCTTTCAGCAACTGCTGCATCGGCACTTTTCCTGACGGGAAGCGTGACGGATCGTAGTTAGTATTCGCAGAGATCGACTGATCGATAAATTTCTGCATGATACCAACCAGTTGCAGATAACCATCGTTACCCGGCATTTCCCACAGCAGTTCATAGGCATCGTGCAGGTGTTCGTAGTCTGGAACGACCTGGCGCAGAATACCGTCTTTCGACGCTTTAATGCTGACATAACCGCGCGGCGGTTCAATGCCGTTAGTAGCATTAGAGATCTGCGAAGAGGTCTCGGAAGGCATCAGCGCTGACAGTGTAGAGTTACGCAGGCCGTAAGTTTTGATCGACTCACGCAATGCTTCCCAGTCGTAATGCAGCGGCTCATTAGCGATGGCATCCAGATCTTTCTTATAGGTATCGATCGGCAGGATCCCTTTCGCATAGGTGGTTTCGTTAAACCACGGGCACGCGCCTTGCTCTTTCGCCAGCTCATTAGACGCTTTCAGCAGGTAATACTGAATGGCTTCGAAGGTTTTATGCGTCAGGTTGTTGGCGCTGCCGTCGGAGTAGCGTTTACCGTGCTTCGCCAGATAGTAAGCGAAGTTGATCACACCAATACCCAGTGTACGACGACCCATCGCTCCACGTTTGGCTGCCGGGATCGGGTAATCCTGATAATCCAGCAGCGCGTCGAGTGCGCGTACCGCCAGAACGGCCAACTCTTCCAGTTCATCCAGGCTGTTAATTGCACCCAGGTTGAAAGCCGAAAGCGTACACAGCGCGATTTCACCGTTTTCGTCGTTAACGTCATTCAGCGGTTTGGTCGGCAGAGCGATTTCCAGACACAGGTTAGACTGGCGCACTGGCGCGATGGCCGGATCAAACGGGCTATGGGTATTGCAGTGGTCAACGTTCTGAATATAGATACGACCAGTAGACGCACGTTCCTGCATCATCAGTGAGAACAGCTCAACGGCTTTCACACGCTGCTTGCGGATGCTGTCGTCTTTCTCATATTTGGTGTACAAGCGCTCAAACTCTTCCTGATCGGCGAAGAATGCGTCATACAGCCCCGGTACGTCGGACGGGCTGAACAGGGTGATATCTTCACCTTTCAGCAGACGGGTATACATCAGTTTGTTGATTTGTACCCCGTAGTCCATATGACGCACGCGGTTGCCTTCAACCCCACGGTTGTTTTTCAACACCAGCAGGCTTTCCACTTCCAGATGCCAGATTGGGTAGAACAGCGTTGCCGCACCGCCGCGCACGCCGCCCTGGGAGCAGGATTTCACCGCTGTCTGGAAATGTTTGTAGAACGGAATGCATCCGGTATGGAACGCTTCACCGCCACGAATCGGGCTACCCAGTGCACGAATACGCCCGGCGTTGATGCCGATCCCCGCACGCTGGGAAACGTATTTCACAATCGCGCTGGAGGTCGCGTTAATGGAATCCAGGCTGTCGCCGCACTCGATCAGCACGCAGGAGCTGAACTGGCGAGTTGGGGTACGCACGCCGGACATGATTGGCGTCGGCAGCGAAATTTTAAATGTGGAAACCGCGTCGTAAAAACGCTTCACGTATTGCAGACGCGTTTCGCGCGGGTAGTTCGAGAACAGGCACGCAGCAACCAGAATATAGAGGAACTGTGCGCTCTCGTAGATTTCGCCGGTCACGCGGTTCTGTACCAGATATTTGCCTTCCAGTTGCTTAACGGCAGCATAAGAGAAGGTCATATCACGGTCGTGAACGATAAACGTGTCCATCTGCTTGAACTCTTCTTCCGTGTAGTCTTCCAGCAGATGATTATCGTATTTGCCCATTTCGACCATTTTCACCACGTGGTCGTACAGCGCAGGCGGCTCAAACTGGCCGTAGGCTTTTTTACGCAGGTGGAAAATTGCCAGGCGCGCGGCGAGATACTGATAGTCCGGTGCATCACGGGAGATCAGGTCAGCGGCAGCCTTGATAATAGTTTCGTGGATGTCGGAGGTCTTGATTCCGTCATAAAACTGAATATGGGAGCGCAGCTCGACCTGGGAAATCGAAACGTTATGCAGTCCTTCTGCCGCCCAGTCCAGAACGCGATGGATTTTGTCGAGATTGATGCGCTCTGTGCTACCGTCGCGCTTTGTCACCAGCAGATTCTGATTCATGTATGTCGTACCTGTTTTTGGAATTCTTTCCGCAATAGTTTCACGGCAACTACCTGTAGTAAGGAAAGCTGCAACGAACACTATATATAGGGGGTATGTTTGGGATTCACTGCAAGATAGTGTGAAAACGGCCCTCTTGCAAGTGCATAACTTTGTGGATAACTCAGGAAGGAAAAAACGACTTCCGCGTACCTTAGGTCAGACAAGGTGTCCGGGAAAGTCAATGGGAAGAGAAAAATTTGTTAAAAATAACCGTTCGGTGATTTCTTGAACGCTCAATTTAAGATAATTATTGATCCAGGTTATTTGTTGCGCTTTTGTCAGGTGTGGTGAAAATTGATGCCATCACAAATTCATATAACGTCGGCACTTAATGTTATGTTTATGATGTGAGCGAATGTAAATGGCTGCGGTTCACGGAACAGGTATTTTTTAATCAACAGATGTGAAATAAAAGTTTGTTATGTTGATTATTCCAGGTAAACAAGAAACGAATTAATCAGTTTAATGTGTTTTAATTATTGTTATTTCATAATTTGGTCAGTGTCAAAAGGAATAATTTATTTCTTTTAGAAGATGTTATTTTAGTATATATATTTTAAATGTTTCTTATTTACAATTAATCATTATCTACAATCACAATATGTCTTTTAATGATGGCGTGTTATTTCTCACAGGCTGTCAGATTATGAATAAAAAACGGATTGTTTTTATCAGGAAAGGATATCTATTAATTATCCCAGCCGTCGTTGCTTGCGTGTTTACGCGTGCAAACGCCGCGTCGCAGGTTCTGGCTTCATGTCAGGGTGTTAACGTTACTGCCAGTTGTCGGGCCAGCTATCAAAGTCTTTCAGGTAGTACACAGACCTGGAATGTTGCTGACGGGCAATGGCTTGTTTTTTCCTCTATGGCAAATGATGCCAGTGGAGGCGCGGTATTTTTACAACAAGGTGCTGATTTCACATTATCAGCACAAGACGGAACAGGGATGACTCTGTTTGAAAATAATGCCGTGAGCGGTGAATATAATAATGGCGGAGCTATCTTTGCAAAAGAAAACTCAACGCTGAACCTTACTCAGGTTATTTTTGATAATAACATCGCTGGAGGGTATGGAGGGGCGATCTACTCTGCGGGAACAAATGACGCTGGTGATATTGATCTTAGCATTACCAATGCTGTATTTACGGATAATGTTGCTAATGATGGTAAAGGTGGCGCAATCTATTCGATTAATAATAATGTCTACTTAAATAACACTGTTTTTGATAATAATCAGGCATATACATCAACAAGTTACAGTGATGGTGATGGTGGAGCCATCGATATTACTGATAATAATAGCGATAAAACACACCCATCAGGATTTACCATTATTAACAATACTTCGTTCATAAATAACACTGCTGAAGGTTATGGTGGCGCAATTTATACCAGTAGCACGACTTCTCCTTATCTTATTGATATCGCTGTTGATGACAGCTACAGCCAGAACGGGGGCGTATTAGTAGATGTGAATAACAGCGCATCCGCTTATGGTGAAGACGCTTCGGCAGCAGCTGGAGGCTTTCTGTATACAGGGTCAAGTGAAATCCGTTTTGATGTTGCGGCTGATAAAACCTTGATCATTGGCAGTACAGAAAATGATGGGGCTATCGACTCCATTGCGGGGACTGGCGTTATTACCAAAGCCGGAGCGGGAGAACTGGTACTTAACGCTGATAACAATGATTTTACCGGCGAGATGAGAATTAAAAACGGTGAAGTCACGCTAGGGCGGAATAATTCGCTGATGAATGTGGGTGACAGCCAGTGCCAGAGCAATCCTCAAGATTGTTATGGACTGAGCGTTGGCAGTATCGGACACACAGATAATCAGGCAGAGCTTAACGTCGGTTCGACTCAGCAAACATTTGTACATTCGTTAACGGGTTTTCAGAATGGCACTTTAAATATTGACGCTGGCGGCAATGTTACCGTCAACCAGGGCGGTTTTGCCGGAACTATACAAGGGGAAGGGCAACTGACTATTGCTGAAAACGGGAGTTATGTACTGGCGGGTGCGCAGTCGATGGCGCTGACCGGCGATATTGTGGTGGAAGATGGCGCAATCCTCTCGCTTTCGGGTAACGCCACGGATCTTGCGGAGATGCAAGACGATCCGCAGTCCATCGTGTTAAATGGCGGCGTATTGGATCTCTCCGATTTTACTACCTGGCAGAGCGGTACGTCAGAGAACGATGGTCTGAAAATCAGTGGCAGCGGCGGTACGGTGATTGGTCAGCAGGATGTTGTCGATCTTTACGGTGGCGACGATCTGCATATTGGCGATGACGGGAATAATGGTGTTTATGTGGTGGTGGATGCAGGTGACGGGCAGGTCAGCCTGGCAAATGACAATCAATACCTCGGCACAACACAAATCGCTTCCGGTACGCTGGTGGTGAGCGACAACTCTCAGCTTGGTGATACCCACTATAACCGCCAGGTTATCTTTACTGATAATCAACAAGATAGCACGATGGAGATTAACTCCAACGTTGACACGCGTTCAGATGCGGCAGGCCACGGACGTGATATCGAAATGCGCGCCGATGGTGAAGTGATGGTGGATGCGGGTGTAGACACGCAGTGGGGCGCACTGATGGCTGACAGCAGCGGGCAGCAGCAGGACGTGGGAACCACACTGACGAAAACCGGTGCAGGAACGTTGGAACTGACTGCCAGTGGCACGGCGCAGTCGGCGGTGCGAGTGGAAGAAGGCACGTTGAAAGGCGATGCTGTGGATATCTTTCCTTATGCATCATCGCTGTGGGTCGGTGATGGGGCGACGTTCGAGACTGGTGCGGATCAGGATATTCAGTCTATTGATGCTACTTCCAGCGGCACTATCGACATCAGCGATGGTACGGTTTTGCGCCTGACCGGGCAGGATACTTCCGCCGCACTGGATGCCTCGCTGTTTAACGGCGACGGTACGTTGGTGAATGCCACCGATGGTGTGATGTTGACAGGTGAGCTTAATACCAACCTGGAAACCGACAGTCTGACTTATCTTTCAGACGTGACGGTTAATGGTGATCTGACCAATACGTCCGGTGCGGTTAGCCTGCAAAATGGCGTCGCTGGCGATACGCTGACGGTAAACGGTGATTATACCGGCGGCGGTACGCTACTGCTCGATAGCGAATTAAACGGCGATGACTCAGCAAGCGACCAACTGGTGTTGAACGGTAATACTGCTGGCAACACGACCGTGGTGGTTAACCCCATTACCGGGATTGGTGAGCCGACATCTACAGGCATTAAAGTGATTGATTTCACAGCCGATCCCACGCAATTTCAAAACAATGCGCAGTTTAGTCTGGCGGGCAGTGGCTACGTCAATATGGGCGCTTACGACTATACGTTGGTGGAAGATGATAATGACTGGTATCTGCGCTCGCAAAAAGTCACTCCGACGCCACCGCCCGATCCGGATCCGACTCCCGATCCCACGCCGGAGCCCGACCCAACACCCGCTTATCAGCCTGTGCTGAATGCCAAAGTTGGGGGATATTTTAATAACCTTCGGGCGGCAAATCAGGCGTTTATGATGGAGCGACACGATCACGCTGGTGGCGATGGTCAGACGCTGAATTTACGCGTTATCGGCGGAGATTATCATTACACAGCAGCAGGGCAGTTGGCCCAGCATGAAGACATTTCTACGGTACAGCTTAGCGGCAACCTGTTAAGCGGAGACTGGGGCGATGATGGCCAGTGGATGCTAGGGGCCGTAGGTGGCTACAGTGATAATCAGGGGGACAGTCGCTCAAACATGACCGGAACTCGCGCCGATAACCAGAACCACGGTTATGCTGTTGGGCTGACCTCAAGCTGGTTTCAGCACGGTAGCCAAAAACAAGGGGCATGGCTGGATAGCTGGCTGCAATATGCCTGGTTTAGCAATGATGTTTCTGAACAAGGTGATGGTGCGGATCATTACCATTCGTCGGGGATCGTTGCTTCGCTGGAAGCCGGCTATCAGTGGTTACCGGGGCGTGGTGTGTTAATTGAACCGCAGGCGCAGGTGATTTATCAGGGCGTGCAGCAGGATGATTTTACCGCCGCTAACCATGCGCGGGTGTCACAATCGCAGGGCGATGATATTCAGACGCTGCTGGGATTACACAGCGAATGGCATACTGCGCTTCATATCACGCCAACGTTGGATTTGAATTATTATCACGATCCCCATTCGACGGAAATTGAAGAAGATGGTAGCCAAATCAGCGACGATGCGGCGAAGCAGCGTGGTGAAATAAAAGTGGGAGTAACGGGCAATATCAGTCAGCGAGTTTCCCTGCGTGGCAGCGTGGCGTGGCAGAAAGGAAGCGATGATTTTGCCCAGACGGCAGGGTTTTTGTCGATGACGGTGAAATGGTAATCGCTGTCCGCCCGGCATCGTTGCCGGAGGCGGCGTAAACGCCTTATCCGGTCGGCGGGGAGCATTTGTAGGCCTGATAAGACGCGGCAAGCGTCGCATAAGGCATTGGCACGGTTGCCGGATGAATCCAAACAACAACCTTACTTATTCTGTGTGTGCAGCATATAGTTCACATCAACGCCGGGGCCGAGCTTAAAAGTATTAGTGATCGGGTTATAATGCAGCCCGATCATATGGCGCTCTTTTAGACTGGTTTGATCCACCCAGCCCAGCAATTCTGCCGGTTTAATAAACTTCTTCACGTCGTGCGTGCCTTTAGGCACCATGCGCAAAATATATTCAGCGCCGACCACCGCCATTAGCCACGACTTGCCATTACGATTAAGCGTGGAGAAAAAGACATCGCCACCCGGTTTTACCAGTTGTGCACAGGCTCTGACCACTGACTGCGGATCGGGAACGTGTTCCAGCATCTCCATGCAGGTCACCACATCATACTGCCCGGCATGTTTTGCCGCGTGTTCTTCCACGGTTTCCTGTACGTACTCTACCTGAATACCGCTTTCCAGCGCGTGCAGCTTTGCCACCTGCAATGGCTCAAAGCCCATATCCAGACCGGTCACCGTCGCGCCTTCGCGCGCCATACTCTCGGCCAGAATGCCGCCGCCACAACCGACATCGAGCACCTTTTTGCCAAATAAACCGCCAGCACGCTCGGCAATATAGCCCAGACGCAGCGGGTTAATGCGGTGCAGTGGTTTGAACTCGCCTTCCAGATCCCACCAGCGGGAGGCGACGGCTTCAAATTTAGCGATCTCTTCGTGGTCTACGTTATGGTTTACCGGCGATTTTTCGGCATTCATTGGCACTTCTACTCCGTAATTGGCAAGACAATCGAGTATATCAGGCATTGGATGTGAATAAAGCGTATTGGTTTACCTCAATCTGCGCGGCTGTGTTATAATTTGCGACCTTTGAATCCGGGATACAGTAGAGGGATAGCGGTTAGATGAGCGACCTTGCGAGAGAAATTACACCGGTCAACATTGAGGAAGAGCTGAAGAGCTCCTATCTGGATTATGCGATGTCGGTCATTGTTGGCCGTGCGCTGCCAGATGTCCGAGATGGCCTGAAGCCGGTACACCGTCGCGTACTTTACGCCATGAACGTACTAGGCAATGACTGGAACAAAGCCTATAAAAAATCTGCCCGTGTCGTTGGTGACGTAATCGGTAAATACCATCCCCATGGTGACTCGGCGGTCTATGACACGATCGTCCGCATGGCGCAGCCATTCTCGCTGCGTTATATGCTGGTAGACGGTCAGGGTAACTTCGGTTCTATCGACGGCGACTCTGCGGCGGCAATGCGTTATACGGAAATCCGTCTGGCGAAAATTGCCCATGAACTGATGGCCGATCTCGAAAAAGAGACGGTCGATTTCGTTGATAACTATGACGGCACGGAAAAAATTCCTGACGTCATGCCGACCAAAATTCCTAACCTGCTGGTGAACGGTTCCTCCGGTATCGCCGTAGGTATGGCAACCAACATCCCGCCGCACAACCTGACGGAAGTCATCAATGGTTGTCTGGCGTATATCGATGATGAAGACATCAGCATTGAAGGGCTGATGGAACACATCCCGGGCCCGGACTTCCCGACGGCGGCAATCATTAACGGTCGCCGCGGTATTGAAGAAGCTTACCGTACCGGTCGCGGCAAGGTGTATATCCGCGCTCGCGCAGAAGTGGAAGTTGACACCAAAACCGGGCGTGAAACCATTATCGTCCACGAAATTCCGTATCAGGTGAACAAAGCGCGCCTGATCGAGAAGATTGCGGAACTGGTAAAAGAAAAACGCGTGGAAGGCATCAGCGCGCTGCGTGACGAGTCTGACAAAGACGGCATGCGCATCGTGATTGAAGTGAAACGCGATGCGGTCGGTGAAGTGGTGCTCAACAACCTCTACTCCCAGACCCAGTTGCAGGTTTCTTTCGGTATCAACATGGTGGCATTGCACCATGGTCAGCCGAAGATCATGAACCTGAAAGACATCATCGCGGCGTTTGTTCGTCACCGCCGCGAAGTGGTGACCCGTCGTACCATTTTCGAACTGCGTAAAGCTCGCGACCGTGCGCATATCCTTGAAGCATTAGCTGTGGCGCTGGCAAACATCGACCCGATCATCGAACTGATCCGTCATGCGCCGACCCCTGCAGAAGCGAAAACCGCGCTGGTTGCTAATCCGTGGCAGCTGGGCAACGTTGCCGCGATGCTGGAACGTGCTGGCGACGATGCTGCGCGTCCGGAATGGCTGGAGCCAGAGTTCGGCGTGCGCGATGGTCTGTACTACCTGACCGAACAGCAAGCTCAGGCAATTCTGGATCTGCGTTTGCAGAAACTGACCGGCCTTGAGCACGAAAAACTGCTCGACGAATACAAAGAGCTGCTGGATCAGATCGCGGAACTGTTGCGTATTCTGGGTAGCGCCGATCGTCTGATGGAAGTGATCCGTGAAGAGTTGGAGCTGGTTCGTGAACAGTTCGGTGACAAACGTCGTACTGAAATCACCGCCAACAGCGCAGACATCAACCTGGAAGATCTGATCACCCAGGAAGATGTGGTGGTCACGCTCTCTCACCAGGGCTACGTGAAGTATCAGCCGCTTTCTGAATACGAAGCGCAGCGTCGTGGCGGGAAAGGTAAATCTGCCGCACGTATTAAAGAAGAAGACTTTATCGACCGACTGCTGGTGGCGAACACTCACGATCATATCCTGTGCTTCTCCAGCCGTGGTCGTGTCTATTCGATGAAAGTTTATCAGTTGCCGGAAGCCTCTCGTGGTGCACGCGGTCGTCCGATCGTCAACCTGCTGCCGCTGGAGCAGGACGAACGTATCACCGCGATCCTGCCGGTGACCGAGTTTGAAGAAGGCGTGAAAGTCTTCATGGCGACCGCTAACGGTACTGTGAAGAAAACCGTCCTCACCGAGTTCAACCGTCTGCGTACCGCCGGTAAAGTGGCGATCAAACTGGTTGAAGGCGATGAGCTGATCGGCGTTGACCTGACCAGTGGCGAAGATGAAGTAATGTTGTTCTCCGCCGAAGGTAAAGTGGTGCGCTTTAAAGAGTCTTCTGTCCGTGCGATGGGCTGCAACACCACCGGTGTTCGCGGTATTCGCTTAGGCGAAGGCGATAAAGTCGTCTCTCTGATCGTGCCGCGTGGCGATGGCGCCATCCTCACCGCAACGCAGAACGGTTATGGTAAACGTACCGCAGTGGCGGAATACCCAACCAAGTCGCGTGCGACGAAAGGGGTTATCTCCATCAAGGTTACCGAACGTAACGGTTTAGTGGTTGGCGCGGTGCAGGTAGATGATTGCGACCAGATCATGATGATCACCGATGCCGGTACGCTGGTACGTACTCGCGTTTCGGAAATCAGCATCGTTGGCCGTAACACCCAGGGCGTGATCCTCATCCGTACTGCGGAAGATGAAAACGTAGTGGGTCTGCAGCGTGTTGCTGAACCGGTTGACGAAGAAGATCTGGATACCATCGACGGCAGTGCCGCGGAAGGGGACGATGAAATCGCTCCGGAAGTGGACGTTGACGACGAACCGGAAGAAGAATAATTTCATCGCTTCATGACTGAAGGGAGTAAACATCCCTTCTTCGAAATGAAAAGTCCAGGCTGCAAAGTCTGGGCTTTTGTCGTATTAGGGCGCGCTAAAGGGCGAGTTCGTTCGTCAAAAATGACGGTTATACACAAGGAATGTGGCAATGAGCGGTGAAAAAAAGGCGAAAGGCTGGCAGTTTTATGGCCTTGTAGGTGTCGGTGTTGTTGCGCTCCTTTCCGCGGGCGTCTGGGCATTGCAATACACTGGCAGCGGTCCAGAAAAAACGTTGTCGCCGCTGGTAGTGCACAATAATTTGCAAATCGATCTCAATGAGCCTGACCTCTTTCTCGATAGCGACTCTCTAAGCCAGCTTCCCAAAGATCTCCTTACTATTCCTTTTCTCCACGATGTCCTGAGTGAAGATTTCGTTTTCTATTATCAGAATCATGCCGATCGTCTGGGCATTGAAGGCAGTATTCGCCGCATTGTCTATGAACACGATCTCACGCTGAAAGATAAGCTCTTTTCGTCGCTCTTAGACCAGCCCGCGCAGGCGGCACTGTGGCACGATAAACAAGGCCATCTTTCACATTATATGGTGCTTATCCAGCGTAGTGGCTTGAGCAAGTTGCTGGAGCCATTGCTGTTTGCTGCTACCAGCGACAGCCAGTTAAGCAAGACGGAAATCAGTAGTATTAAGCTAAATAGTGAAACCATCCCTGTTTATCAGTTGCGCTATAACGGCAATAATGCCCTGATGTTCGCGACATATCAGGACAAGATGCTGGTGTTTTCCAGCACGGATATGTTGTTTAAAGATGACCAGCAGGATACCGAAGCCACGGCGATCGCAAGTGATTTGTTGAGCGGCAAAAAACGTTGGCAAGCCAGCTTCGGTCTGGAAGAGCGTGCTGCCGAAAAAACGCCAGTACGCCAGCGCATCGTGGTCAGTGCAAATTTGCTGGGTTTTGGCTACCAGCGATTAATGCCTTCTTTTGCTGGCGTACGCTTCGAAATGAGCAACGACGGCTGGCATAGCTTTCTGGCGTTAAATGATGAATCCGCTAGCGTGGATGCCAGTTTCGATTTTACGCCGGTATGGAGCAGTATGCCTGCCGGGGCAAGCTTCTGCGTGGCGGTGCCTTACTCGCACGGTATTGCTGAAGAGATGCTCTCACAAATCGCTCAGGAAAACGACAAGTTGAATGGGGCATTAGATGGTGCCGCCGGGCTGTGCTGGTATGAGGATTCAAAACTGCAAACCCCGCTGTTTGTTGGTCAGTTTGATGGCACTGACGAACAGGCGCCATTGCCAGGGAAACTGTTTACCCAAAATATTGGTGCTCGTGAAAGCAAAGCGCCAGAAGGCGTATTACCGGTAACTCAAACTCAGCAGGGCGAAGCGCAAATCTGGCGTCGCGAAGTGAGTTCCCGATACGGTCAGTATCCGAAAGCGCAGGCGGTGCAACCAGATCAATTAATGTCGGATTATTTTTTCCGCGTGTCGCTGGCGATGCAAAACAAAACGCTGCTTTTCTCCCTCGATGACACGCTGGTTAATAATGCGCTGCAAACACTGAATAAAACCCGCCCGGCAATGGTGGATGTGATACCCACTGATGGCGTCGTTCCGGTCTATATCAATCCACAAGGAATGGCGAAACTGCTGCGTAACGAAACGCTGACCAGTCTGCCGAAGAATCTCGAACCGGTTTTTTATAACGCCGCACAAACTTTATTAATGCCGAAACTGGACGCTTTATCGCAACAGCCTCGTTATGTCATGAAGCTGGACCAGATGAAACCGGGCGCCGCCTGGCAATGGTTGCCAATCAACTGGCAGCCATTATGAGGCGTGGACTGCTGGCACTGATTTGCTGGCTGTGTTGTTTTGTTGCTCATAGCGAAATGCTGAATGTCGAACAATCGGGACTATTTCGTGCCTGGTTTGTGCGCATTGCGCAGGAACAGCTACGCCAGGGGCCAAGTCCACGTTGGTATCAACAGGATTGCGCAGGCCTGGTGCGCTTTGCAGCGAACGAGTCGCTGAAAGTTCACGATAGCAAATGGCTTAAAAGTAACGGTCTGTCAAACCAGTATCTACCGCCAGAAATGACGCTAACACCTGAGCAACGACAACTGGCACAAAACTGGAACCAAGGGAACGGGAAAACCGGCCCCTACGTGACCGCGATTAATTTGATTCAGTACAACAGCCAGTTTATTGGCCAGGATATAAACCAGGCACTGCCAGGCGATATGATTTTTTTCGATCAGGGCGATGCCCAGCACTTAATGGTCTGGATGGGGCGTTACGTCATCTACCACACCGGAAGCGCCACGAAAACTGACAACGGAATGCGCGCAGTCAGTCTGCAACAACTTATGACATGGAAGGACACCCGATGGATACCCAACGATTCCAATCCCAATTTCATTGGCATTTATCGTTTAAATTTTCTGGCGCAATAGCGGCCTGCCTGTGCCTGTCTCTTGTGGGGGCGGGGCTTGTTAATGCTGACGATTCGCTTCCTTCCAGCAACTATGCGCCGCCAGCCGGGGGAACGTTCTTTTTGCTCGCTGACAGCAGTTTTAGCAGCAGCGAAGAGGCGAAAGTACGTCTGGAAGCGCCGGGGCGCGATTATCAACGTTATCAGATGGAAGAGTACGGCGGCGTGGATGTTCGCCTGTATCGTATTCCTGATCCGATGGCATTTCTGCGTCAGCAGAAAAACCTGCACCGCATTGTAGTACAACCGCAGTATCTGGGTGACGGTCTGAACAATACGCTAACCTGGCTGTGGGATAACTGGTACGGCAAATCTCGCCGTGTCATGCAGCGTTCTTTCTCTTATCAGTCACGGCAGAATGTGACCCAGGCATTACCGGAATTGCAGCTCGGCAATGCCATCATCAAACCTTCCCGTTATGTACAAAACAGCCAGTTTTCACCGCTGAAGAAATATCCACTGGTGGAACAGTTCCGTTATCCACTATGGCAGGCAAAACCGGTTGAGCCGCAGCAAGGGGTAAAACTGGAAGGCGCATCCAGTAACTTCATCTCGCCGCAGCCGGGCAACATCTATATTCCTCTCGGCAAACAAGAGCCGGGGCTGTATCTCGTCGAAGCGATGGTGGGTGGGTATCGGGCGACGACGGTGGTGTTTGTCTCCAATACCGTGGCGTTGAGTAAAGTGTCGGGTAACGAGCTTCTGGTGTGGACCGCGGGCAAAAAGCAGGGGGAAGCGAAGCCTGGATCAGAAATCCTGTGGACTGACGGTCTTGGCGTGATGACCCGAGGCGTCACCAATGACAGCGGCACCTTGCAGTTACAACATATATCGCCTGAACGTTCATATATTCTGGGTAAAGATGCTGAAGGCGGCGTTTTTGTCTCCGAGAACTTCTTCTACGAAAGCGAAATCTACAATACCCGCTTGTTTATCTTTACCGATCGCCCGCTGTATCGCGCAGGCGATCGTGTCGATGTTAAAGTGATGGGCCGCGAGTTTCACGATCCGTTGCATTCATCCCCTATCGTCAGCGCACCGGCGAAGCTTTCAGTGCTGGACGCCAACGGCAGCCTGTTGCAAACCGTCGATGTCACGCTTGATGCGCGTAATGGCGGGCAGGGGAGTTTCCGCCTGCCAGAAAATGCCGTTGCCGGAGGTTATGAGTTACGCCTGGCTTACCGCAAGCAGGTCTATAGCAGCAGTTTTCGCGTGGCAAACTACATCAAACCACATTTCGAAATTGGTTTAGCTCTCGACAAAAAAGATTTCAAAACTGGCGAAGCGGTCAGCGGCAAACTGCAACTGCTCTACCCGGATGGCGAGCCGGTAAAAAATGCCCGCGTGCAGTTAAGTTTGCGCGCCCAACAACTTTCGATGGTCGGTAACGATTTGCGTTATGCCGGG
Source organism: Escherichia sp. E10V5 (assembly GCF_004212315.1). Classification (NCBI taxonomy): domain Bacteria; kingdom Pseudomonadati; phylum Pseudomonadota; class Gammaproteobacteria; order Enterobacterales; family Enterobacteriaceae; genus Escherichia; species Escherichia sp. E10V5. The sequence goes on along the minus strand of NZ_RHJM01000020.1, from coordinate 98,929 downwards.
CGCTTCCCTGTGTCGCTTGAAGGCAGTGAAACAGTTTCAGACGCCAGCGGTCATGTGGCGTTAAATCTTCCCGCAGCAGATAAACCGAGCCGCTATTTACTGACCGTCTCCGCCAGCGACGGCGCGGCATATCGTGTTACCACAACCAAAGAGATCCTCATTGAACGCGGTCTGGCGCATTACTCTCTAAGCACCGCCGCACAATACAGTAATAGCGGCGAGTCGGTTGTTTTCCGTTATACCGCGCTGGAATCTTCAAAGCAGGTTCCTGTTAAGTATGAGTGGTTACGTCTGGAAGACCGAACAAGCCACAGCGGAGATCTACCGTCTGGCGGTAAATCCTTCACCGTTAATTTCGAAAAACCTGGCAACTACAATCTGACATTACGCGATAAAGACGGCTTAATTCTCGCCGGGTTAAGCCATGCCGTCAGCGGTAAGGGCAGCACGGCGCATACTGGTACGGTAGATATCGTGGCGGATAAAACGCTGTACCAGCCAGGCGAAACCGCGAAGATGCTGATTACCTTCCCGGAGCCTATTGATGAAGCGTTATTGACGCTGGAACGCGATCGCGTGGAACAGCAGTCGCTGCTATCGCATCCGGCAAGCTGGCTGACGCTACAACGCTTAAACGATACCCAGTATGAAGCCCGCGTTCCGGTGAGCAATACCTTTGCGCCCAACATCACTTTTTCGGTGCTGTATACCCGTAATGGTCAGTACAGTTTTCAGAACGCTGGGATCAAAGTTGCCGTTCCTCAGCTGGATATCCGGGTGAAAACGGACAAAACCCATTACCAGCCAGGTGAACTGGTCAATGTCGAATTAACCTCGTCGCTGAAAGGTAAACCTGTTTCTGCACAGCTAACGGTTGGCGTGGTCGATGAAATGATCTACGCGCTGCAACCGGAAATCGCGCCGAGTATCGGCAAATTTTTCTATCCGCTGGGACGTAACAATGTACGCACCAGTTCCAGTCTGTCATTTATCAGCTACGACCAGGCGCTCTCCAGCGAGCCGGTTGCGCCTGGCGCGACTAACCGCAGCGAGCGGCGAGTAAAAATGCTTGAACGTCCACGGCGTGAAGAGGTGGATACCGCGGCATGGATACCGTCGCTAACCACGGATAAACAAGGCAAAGCGTACTTCACATTCCTGATGCCGGATTCGTTAACGCGCTGGCGCATTACCGCTCGAGGGATGAACGGCGACGGACTGGTCGGGCAGGGGCGTGCGTATTTGCGCTCGGAAAAAAATCTCTACATGAAGTGGAGCATGCCAACGGTCTATCGCCTTGGCGACAAACCAGCGGCAGGGCTGTTTATCTTCAGTCAGCAGGATAACGAACCGGTAGAGCTGGTGAGTAAATTTGCGGGCGACGAGATGCACCAGACGCTGACACTGCATAAGGGGGCGAACTATATTTCGCTGGCGCAGAACATTCAGCAATCTGGCTTGTTAAGCGCAGAACTGCAACAAAATGGGCAAGTGCAGGACAGCATTAGCACAAAACTGTCTTTTGTTGATAACAGCTGGCCCGTTGAACAGCAGAAAAACGTCATGCTCGGCGGTGGCGATAATGCGCTGATGTTGCCCGAGCAGGTGAGCAATATCCGGCTGCAAAGTAGCGAAACGCCGCAGGAGATTTTCCGCAACAATCTTGATGCGTTAATAGAGGAACCCTGGGGTGGTGTGATCAACACCGGTAGCCGTCTGATCCCGCTCAGTCTTGTCTGGCGTTCGCTTGCCGATCATCAAAGTGCCGCCGCTAACGACATTCGTCAGATGATTCAGGATAACCGTCTGCGGCTGATGCAACTGGCGGGGCCAGGAGCGCGCTTTACCTGGTGGGGTGAAGATGGCAATGGCGATGCATTCCTCACGGCATGGGCATGGTACGCCGACTGGCAAGCGAGCCAGGCCCTTGGCGTGACGCAACAACCGGAATACTGGCAACATATGCTCGACAGCTACGCGGAGCAGGCGGATAACATGCCGTTATTGCATCGGGCGCTGGTGCTGGCGTGGGCGCAGGAGATGAATCTGCCGTGCAAAACGTTGTTGAAAGGGTTGGATGAAGCTATCGCCCGGCGCGGAACTAAAACAGAAGATTTCTCTGAGGAAGACACCAGCGATATCAATGACAGTTTGATCCTTGATACACCGGAATCTCCGCTGGCAGATGCGGTGGCAAACGTCTTAACCATGACGTTGCTGAAAAAAACGCAGTTGAAGTCCACTGTGATGCCACAGGTTCAGCAATATGCGTGGGATAAAGCGGCAAACAGCAATCAGCCGCTGGCGCATACGGTTGTGCTGCTTAATAGCGGTGGCGACACCACCCAGGCGGCCGCTATTTTAAGTGGTTTGACCGCTGAGCAATCCACTATTGAGCGCGCGCTGGCCATGAACTGGCTGGCGAAATATATGGCGACGATGCCCCCGGTTGTATTACCTGTGCCTGCGGGCGCATGGGCCAAACATAAGTTAACCGGAGGGGGCGAATACTGGCGTTGGGTTGGTCAGGGCGTGCCGGAAATTCTCTCTTTTGGTGACGAATTACCGCCGCAAAACGTGCAGGTCCGCTGGCGTGAACCGGCAAAAACGGCTCAACAAAGTAATATTCCGGTGACCGTTGAACGCCAGTTGTATCGGCTTATCCCCGGTGATGAAGAAATGAGTTTTACGTTGCAGCCGGTGACCAGCAATGAGATTAACAGCAATGCGCTGTATCTCGATGAAATCACGCTTACCAGCGAGCAGGATGCAGTTCTGCGCTACGGTCAGGTGGAAGTCCCACTGCCGCCGGGAGCCGATGTTGAACGGACAACGTGGGGCATTTTGGTCAATAAACCCAACGCCGCGAAACAGCAGGGGCAATCGCTGGAAAAAGCGCGTAATGAAATGGGCGAACTGGCCTATATGGTGCCGGTGAAAGAACTGACGGGAACGGTCACTTTCCGCCATCTGCTGCGCTTCTCACAAAAAGGGCAATTCGTTCTGCCGCCTGCTCGCTATGTGCGTTCCTATGCACCTGCGCAGCAAAGCGTTGCGGCAGGTAGCGAATGGACCGGAATGCAGGTGAAATAAGTGAACTGGCGCAGAGTCGTTTGGCTATTAACGCTGGTTACCCTGCCGACGTTTGCACAGGAGACGCCGTTACAACTGGCGCTGCGGGGCGCGCAGCATGACCAACTGTATCAGTTATCGTCGTCAGGCGTGACAAATGTCTCGACGTTACCTGACACGCTCACCACGCCGTTAGGGAGTTTGTGGAAACTGTATGTTTACGCCTGGCTGGAGGATACCCATCAACCGGAGCAGCCATACCAGTGTCGCGGCAACTCCCCGGAAGAAGTTTATTGTTGCCAGGCAGGGGAGAGCATAACGCGCGATACCGCGCTGGTACGCTCCTGCGGACTCTATTTTGCACCGCAGCGGTTGCACATTAGCGCGGATGTATGGGGGCAATACTGGCAACCGCGTCAGGCTCCGGCGTGGTTAGCATCTCTTTCTACGCTGAAACCAGAAACGTCGGTAACCGTTACATCGCTGCTTGATTCATTAGCGACGTTACCCGCGCAAAACAAAGCTCAGGAAGTCTTACTGGATGTTGTGCTGGACGAGGCGAAAATCGGTGTTGCGTCTATGCTCGGTAGTCGGGTGCGGGTGAAAACCTGGAGCTGGTTTGCCGATGATAAACAGGAAATCCGCCAGGGTGGTTTTGCCGGATGGTTAACTGATGGCACGCCGCTGTGGGTTGCAGGTGGTGGCACCAGCAAGACAGTACTGACCCGTTATGCGACGGTACTTAATCAGGTTTTGCCTGTGCCGACGCAAGTTGCCAGCGGGCAATGTGTACTGGTGGATCTGTTTGCTCGCTATCCGTTGAAGAAAGTCACTGAGGAAAAGAGCACGACGGCAGTAAAACCTGGTGTGCTCAATGGGCGCTATCGTGTGACGTTCGCCAATGGTAACCACATTACGTTTGTTAGCCGTGGTGAGACGACGTTACTGACGGAGAAGGGCAAACTGAAATTACAGTCGCATCTCGATCGTGAAGAGTACGTTGCCAGAGTTCTGGATCGCGAGGCGAAAAGTACGCCCCCTGAGGCAGCGAAAGCCATGACCGTGGCGATTCGCACTTTTTTACAGCAAAACGCCAATCGGGAAGGCGATTGCCTGACCATTCCCGACAGCAGCGCCACGCAGCGTGTTTCTGCTTCGCCAGCTACCACGGGGGCGCGAACGATGACCGCCTGGACGCAGGATCTCATCTATGCGGGCGATCCGGTTCATTATCATGGCAGTCGCGCTACCGAAGGGACGCTTTCCTGGCGGCAAGCCACGTCCCAGGCGGGGCAGGGAGAGCGTTACGACCAGATACTGGCGTTTGCTTATCCCGATAACAGCCTTAGCCGCTGGGGAGCGCCACGCTCAACCTGCCAGTTATTACCCAAAGCGAAAGCCTGGCTGGCGAAAAAAATGCCGCAGTGGCGGCGTATATTACAAGGCGAGACGGGGTACAACGAACCAGACGTGTTTGCGGTCTGTCGTTTAGTCTCAGGTTTCCCCTATACCGATCGGCAGCAGAAACGGCTGTTTATTCGTAACTTCTTTACGCTTCAGGATCGGCTGGATTTAACCCATGAGTATCTGCACCTGGCCTTTGATGGTTATCCCACCGGGCTTGATGAGAACTATATCGAAACGCTGACCCGACAATTATTAATGGACTAATGCTATGCGAAAGATTTTTCTTCCGTTGTTACTGGTGGCGCTTTCGCCTGTCGCTCACAGTGAAGGTGTGCAGGAAGTCGAGATTGATGCTCCGCTCTCTGGCTGGCATCCGGCAGAGGGCGAAGATGCCAGTTTTTCACAATCGATCAATTACCCGGCGTCATCCGTCAACATGGCTGATGATCAAAATATCTCTGCGCAAATCCGCGGCAAAATAAAAAATTATGCTGCGGCGGGCAAAGTCCAGCAGGGGCGACTGGTGGTCAACGGTGCCAGTATGCCGCAGAGAATTGAATCCGATGGTTCATTTGCACGCCCTTATATTTTCACGGAAGGCAGTAACAGCGTGCAGGTCATCAGCCCCGATGGGCAAAGCCGACAAAAAATGCAGTTTTACTCTACGCCGGGGGCTGGAGCGATTCGCGCGCGTTTACGGCTGGTTCTCTCGTGGGATACGGACAATACCGACCTCGACCTTCACGTTGTTACGCCCGATGGAGAGCATGCCTGGTACGGTAATACCGTGCTGAAAAACAGTGGTGCACTGGATATGGATGTCACGACGGGGTACGGACCCGAGATTTTCGCCATGCCAGCGCCAGTTCACGGCCGTTATCAGGTGTATATCAACTACTACGGCGGGCGCAGTGAAACGGAATTAACTACCGCCCAACTGACACTGATCACCGATGAAGGATCGGTCAATGAGAAACAGGAAACATTTATTGTACCGATGCGTAATGCTGGCGAGCTGACGCTGGTGAAAAGTTTTGACTGGTGATTAATGGGGTTACCTTCGCTGCCGATGTTCAAGAAAACGCCCGATAACTTTCGCTATCGGGCGTTTTTGTTCGTTAATTCAACCGTTCAATCACCATTGCAATTCCCTGGCCGCCACCAATGCACAGTGTTGCCAGCCCCAGCGTTTTATCGCGTGCCTGCATTGCATGTAATAGTGTGACCAGAATACGAGCACCACTGGCACCGATAGGATGCCCGAGCGCGATGGCACCACCGTTGACATTCACTTTCTCAGGATCAAAGCCCAGTGTTTTCCCTACAGCAAGAAACTGTGCAGCAAACGCTTCATTAGCCTCAATGAGATCAATATCCGCCAGTTGTAGCTCCGCCAGTTGTAACGCTTTTTGCGTGGCGGGAACGGGGCCCATTCCCATCAACGCGGGGGCCACGCCGCCGCTGGCATAACTTTTAATGCGTGCCAGTGGTTTAAGGCCAGCCGCCAGTGCTGCAGATTCTTCCATAATCACCAGAGCGGCAGCACCGTCGTTAATACCAGATGCGTTCCCGGCGGTGACTGTTCCTGCTTTATCGAAGGCCGGGCGTAATGCGCCTAACGCTTCTGTCGTAGAATCCGCTTTCGGGAATTCGTCTTGACTGAAGACGAGGGTTTTCTTCCGAGTGACAACATTTACCGGGACGATTTCGGCTGTAAAAGCACCGGACTCAATGGCGGCTGCCGCTTTACGCTGTGAATGTAGCGCCAATTCATCCTGCATTTCACGGGTTATTCCATACTCTTTGGCAACGTTCTCGGCGGTAATCCCCATGTGATAACCGTGGGTGGCGCACATCAGGCCATCGCGCAGGATTACGTCATAAATCTGTCCGTCTCCCAGTCGATAACCAGAGCGTGCTTTTGCATCGAGCAAGTAGGGCGCTAAACTCATGTTCTCCATTCCACCCGCCACGATGCTCTGCGCCTGACCTGCCTGAATCGCCTGGGCGGCAAGCGCCACGCTTTTCAGACCTGAACCACACACTTTGTTGACCGTGAATCCGCACACCGTTTCAGCTAGTCCGCTTTTTAGCAGCGCCTGACGCGCCGGGTTTTGCCCCAGCCCGGCTTGCAACACGTTACCCATAATCACTTCATCGATATGTTGTGAATCGATTCTCGCGCGTTTAATGGCGGCTTGAATCACCGTTGCCCCCAAATCGATGGCACTGGTGGAGGCGAGAGAACCGTTAAAGCTACCGATGGCAGTACGTACCGCACTGACGAAGACACAATTTTTCATTTTTCTTCCTTTTATGAGTTGCCGTCAGAACAGCGTTAAACCAATGACGAAAATGACGCCGGAAAAGAGCAGGGCGGTGATGCAATAGCCCATGATGTCTCGGACACCGAGCCCGGCTATTGCCAGTGCAGGTAGCGCCCAGAACGGTTGTGCCATGTTCATCCACTGTTCACCGTAAGCAATCGCCATGACTGATTTACCCAGATCGGCCCCTAACGCCTGCGCGGCAGGAAGGACGAATGGCCCCTGAATAACCCAGTGTCCACCGCCAGAAGGCACGGCGAAGTTAATTAGCGCAGAGCTAAAAAAGGTCATCAGCGGGAAGGTATCTTTGTTGGCGACATTGATGAAAAATTCGGTGATCAGGCCACCGAGGCCGGAGTGTTCCATCATTAACTGGATCCCAGCATAGAAGGGGAATTGCACCAGAATCCCGGCGGTACTGCGCGCAGCCGCACTTACCGCCCGCATATAGGCCATCGGCGTTTTATGCAACAACAGACCGGCAATCATAAACATCAGGTTGACGGTGTTGATGGTGATGTTGAATCCCTTCTCGGAGAAGTACAGCACCAGATAAGCAATGCCCAGAGCACCAATAATCAACGCCAGGATGCGACTTTCTTCCAGTTTCTCTGAAGGTGGGGCATCTTCAGGGAGCTTCTTCTGGAAATCTGCTTCTTCCAACAACAGCTTCGGATCGATACTCACCACGTCGGAAGGCTTAGGCGTCATCATGCGAGTGATAAACGGCATCACCACAATCAGGGCCAGGGTGATAAAGATGTTGTAGCCAGTAAACAGGGTATCGCTGACCGGAATTAACCCTGCGACGTGCTCAACGGGATTCCCCGGTGTTGCTGCCAGTAGCGGCATTGAGCCGGAAAAACCACCGCCCCAGGTGAGAAAGCCGATATAGGCGCAAGCGATCAACAACGGATAGTCGGAGCCTGGTACCCGACGAGCAACTTCGCGAGCAAACATTGCGCCAACCACCAGACCGAATCCCCAGTTGATTACGCAGGCGACGGAACCAAAAAAGGTGACCAGCATGACCCCTTGGGTAGGCGTTTTGGCTGCTGATGCCGCAGTACGTAACAAACTTTTCACCGGACCAGAACTGGCGAGTGCATGTCCGGTCACGATGATGAGCGCCATCTGCATCCCGAATGCCAGCAGATTCCAGAAGCCGTCGCCCCAGAGCTTCACCATGCTGACTGGAGTTTGTGGCGTTAACCAGAGAGCTACGGCAAAGGTGATTAATGTCAGTAGCATGGCGAAGATCAGGGGATCGGGAAGCCAGCGACTGACAAAGCGCGTCATAAAACGCGAGATGCGACCGATCATAGCGCCCCCTGTGGGAGCAAAAGATCATCAGCGACGGCGAACTGCGCTTCAGTTTTGGCTCGCACAGTTTCTAAATCACAACCTTCGGCAATTTCAGTGAGCCACATCTTGCCATCGATAAAGCGGAACACCGCCAGTTCTGTCACCAGCATATGAACTGCATGAAGCGCGGTTAGCGGCATGGTGCATTGACGTAAAATTTTTGCTGAACCATCTTTGGCGCAATGTTCCATGGCAATGATCACTTTGCGCGACCCGGTCACCAGATCCATCGCACCACCCATACCAGGCACCATTTTTCCTGGCACGACCCAGTTGGCGAGATTGCCTTGTTCATCGACCTGTAAGCCACCGAGTACACAGGCATCAATATGACCACCACGAATCAGCGCAAATGACATCGCGCTGTCGAACATCGCTGCGCCGGGTAAAACGCCACACGGTTGTCCGCCTGCGTTAACCAGATCTGGATGCGCTGTTGTGACCGGGCCTAAACCGAGGAAGCCGTTTTCCGATTGCAGAGTAATATGAATACCCTCCGGCAAATAGTTGGCGACCATTGTGGGTAAACCGATCCCTAAGTTAACGATGTCACCATCACAAAGTTCCTGCGCCACGCGGCGCGCAATACGTTGTTTTGCGTCCATTATTTGCTCTCCTGCGGAATGATGATGTGGTCGATAACGGCACCGGGGGTGACAATGTGGTCAGGTTGCAATTCGCCGGTGTCGACCAGTTCGTCGGGTTCCACCAGCGTGATGTCTGCTGCGAGAGCAATCAGGGGGTTAAAGTTGCGGGCGCTGAGTTGGTAGGTGAGGTTTCCGAGTGCGTCGCAACGGTGGGCGCGGATCAACGCCAGGTCTGCCCGCAATGGACGTTCAAGCAACCAGGTTTTGCCATCGAGGGTGAGCGTTTGTTTGCCTTCTTCGACGACGGTGCCGACACCGGTTGGGGTGAGAAAACCACCAAGTCCGGCACCGCCACAGCGAATTTGCTCAATCAACGTACCTTGCGGTACGAGAACGACCTCCATTTCGCCAGAAATCATACGCCGTCCGGTTTCCGGGTTGGTGCCGATATGTGAAGCGATGACTTTGCTGACCCGACCGTTGACGATCAGCGGGCCAGTACCAGTATCAATAAATGCCGTGTCATTGGCGATTAATGTCAGATCCCTGACACCGGACTCCAGTAATGCCTCAACGAGGCGGGGAGGCGTGCCAATTCCCATAAAACCACCAACCATAATGGTCATGCCATCACGAAAGAAGCTGGCGGCGTCCTCTATGCTCATCAATTTTGTTTTCATTTTTTATCCCTCTTGAATACACCGTTGTGGGTACACAGAAGGCATAGCAAGGGGAGTGCCAGAATGAAGTTATTCGATGTCGATTTCTAATGTATTGAAAAAAAGGGAATTAAAAAAATAAGGAGGGAAGGAGGTAATACACTGCTATGCAGAAATTTGCGCACTGTGCAAATTTCTGCATAGCAGTTTTTGTCTTACGTACCAGCTGGATCAATACCGTATTCTTGCAGTTTGTACATTAACGCGCGGCGACTGATACCGAGCATCAGTGCGGTGCGGGTACGGTTTCCCTCCTGTTGCTCCAGCACTTCAATAATGATCCGTTTCTCTTCACGCTTAATCTCTTCTTTGAGATTGCGTTCGCCAACTGGAGTGCTCTTCGCATCGCTATTCAGGCTTACAGACTGGCGAAATTGTGGTGGTAGATCTTCTGCAAAAATCACCGGTCCTGAGTTCATTACCACGGCGCGTTCAATGACGTTGGAAAGCTCTCGGATATTGCCTGGCCACGACCAGCTGGCGAGCAACGACATCGCGCTGGGGTCTATTTCGATAATATCGCGCTGGTTTTCGCTACTGAATTTTTGCAGAAAATGGTTGGCTAACAGGGAAATGTCTTCACGTCTCTCGCGAAGCGGCGGCAATATTAAATGAATTACGTTAAGGCGATAAAAGAGATCTTCACGGAAAGTCCCTTCTTTTACCATTGCGTCCAGGTCACGATTGGTAGCGGCAATAATGCGAATATCGACTTTGATGGTTTGATGACCACCAATCCGTTCAAATTCCCTTTCCTGTAAAATACGCAATAATTTGGCCTGCAATACCAATGGCATTTCACCTATTTCATCCAGGAATAACGTTCCGCTGTCGGCACGCTCAAAAAGCCCCTGACGTAGCGCTTGTGCACCAGTAAATGTGCCCTTTTCATGACCAAAAAGTTCGCTTTCAAGCAGGGATTCTGGTAGCGCGGCACAATTAATTTTAATAAATGGCCCATTGGCGCGTCGGGAGTTGTAATGGATCGCCCGGGCGATCAGCTCTTTACCCGTACCACTTTCGCCGCTGACTAATACGCTGGCCTGGGAGAGGGCGATTTTTGCCGTATCCTTGCAGATTTCCTTCATGGCCAGGCTGTTGGTTAATATGTGGCCCCACTGCCAACTGGCGCTTAGCGCTTGATGTAGCTGGCGAATCTCTTTCTTCATTGACTGCAGCTGTAATGCGCGCTGCACGACCAGGTTCAGTTCATCCAGAGCAAACGGTTTGATTACGTAATCAAACGCACCGCTGCGTAAGGCTTCCACCGCCGTTTCGACCTCCGCATACGCGGTCATCAGGACAACGGGCGTACGAGGGTTGTGACCACGCATCGCTTTTAACGCGCTGATGCCATCCATTTCCGGCATCCGGATATCCATCAGCACTACGTCCGGCTGCACACGGGTGAACAGAGGCAAGGCTTCTTGTCCATTACTGGCGCAGTGAGTGTCATAACCCTGCAAAGAAAATGCGGTGGACAACATACGACGCACATTCTCTTCGTCGTCGACAATCAGGACTCGGTAAACAGCATTCATAAGGGCAAATTTTCCTGCGGATCAATCGGTAAGATAAGGGTAAATGTGGCACCACAGCCGGGGAGGCTGGCGACGCGTATATCGCCCTGATGCGCATTAATAATTCGTTGGCTTAGGGCGAGGCCAAGTCCCGTACCGGACGCTTTGGTGGTAAAGAAGGGATCAAAGATTTTTCTCTGTAGTGACAGGTCGATGCCGCAGCCGTTGTCTTCAATCGTGATCGCCTGCTGGTTAGCCGTATACATCCACGTGCGAATGCGGATTTCCCCGCGCGCGGTGATAGCTTGCACGGCATTGATCAACATATTCAGGATTACCTGCTTGAGTAGTTCTCGATCTGCCACGATCGCAGTGAGTGAAGGATCAAGCTCTGTAATAAAGTCGATCCGTGCCTGTACGCCGGAGGTTTGGGCAAGAATCAGCGTCTCTTCGATCAAGGCATTGAGATACACTTGTTGCCACTGGCTTTTACGCGGACGGGAAAAATCCAAAAGCTGCTGAATAACTTTATTAATGGAATCAATCTCATTCAGCACAATTGAGAGATACTCCTTGTGCTCTGACTGGGGAGTCTGTTGGCGAATGATTTGCACGTAACCCCGGATGGCGGTGAGAGGATTGCGCACTTCATGGGCTACGCCCGCCATCAGTTCCCCCAGGGTGGCGAGTCTTTCCGTCTGCGCCAGTCGCCGCTGGCCCTCTTTACGCGCCGTCAGATCGGAAAAAATCACTAAAGCGCCAATCATTTGGCCATGTCCGTCATGGATTCGGCTGGTGGTGGCGCTGATTTCAATGGTTCGGTCGCGTCCGGGATAGCTGATTTCCAGTGCCATATGTTCAATGCCGTGCGCCAGCGTATCGAGGACAGGGCTATAAAAATGGGTGTTGGCAAATAGCGTGGCGTAAGGCTGGCCTACCAGCTCGTGACGTTTGTATCCGGTAATGGCTTCCGCTGCGGGATTCATGGTGATCACATCGCCTTGTCGGTCAATGGCAATCACGGCATCGGCGGCATTTTCAATAATCAGGTCATTGAGTGTTTTCGATTCACGAAGCGCATCGGCAAGGTTATTCACACAACGGCTGATTTGCCCAAGTTCGCCAGGTAGCGGTGGCAATTGCGTAGGATTATTCTGCGCCAGCGTCGACAGACCCGCAGTGATGATATCGATGTTGGCGCTTAAACGGCGGGAAAAAAGCACAATCAACAGCAGGCTAATCAGCAGACCGGCAGAAAGGACAATGATTATCCGCACGTCCATTTTCCATGCCTGACGACGAATATCCTCCGTTAATTCATTCGCCCATATATAACCAAGCACGATGCCCTGGCGTTCTATTGGGATCATGGAATTCATAATATCGCCGCGGACTTGCCTGCCGGAAAAGAGTTGTGGCGTGTTGGTTTGCATGACGATATTGCCGGGATGATCCGGGGTGATGCTAATACCTACATTGCCTTGATAGAGTGCCGACGGGGCATAAGTGATAATTGCATCCAGTCCTTTGTGGTAATAGCCAGCCCCGACACCGGGAAATGCTCGGGTAATACGTTCAGTGATGGGAGCCAACTCATGATTCAGTGCCTGGATGCGTGCCTCACGAGGCAGATGTTGGTAAAGCGCAAAGCGTTCTTCCAGTGCGGCGTTCAGCAACTGCACAACTGCCGCTAATTTTTTCTCTTTTTCAGATAAGACCGCTGACCGACCCTCAGTTTCTACGATATAACCAATAGATAGCGTCGGAATGATGACCATCAGGATTGCCATCATAATGAGCTGGTTGCGCAGACGACGTGGGTACAACCACTTCAGAGAGTGCATGCTGGGTATCCGGGTTGGTTTTTCAGGCAAACGACGATTATCAGGGGTTAAGGTAATGATTTCTCGGCGGTGTATCATATTCCAGAGAAGACAGAACATTGCGGTAACACGCTTTTACCGCTACCTTAACCACACTCCATCGGTCACCTGAGGCGGAGCTTCGCCCCTTTGAAATACCTTGCTTCTTTTCGCACAACCCTGAAAGTCTCGCGCTACATGTTCAGAGCGCTGGCGTTATTGATCTGGCTGTTGATTGCTTTTTCATCAGTGTTTTACATCGTCAACGCTTTACATCAACGAGAATCTGAGATTCGTCAGGAATTTAATCTGAGCTCCGATCAGGCCCAGCGGTTTATTCAGCGCACCTCTGATGTCATGAAAGAGCTGAAGTACATTGCTGAAAATCGCTTATCCGTGGAAAACGGCGTGCTTTCTCCGCGTGGGCGTGAAACGCAAGCAGATGTGCCGGTTTTCGAACCGCTGTTTGCTGATTCCGATTGTTCCGCAATGAGCAATACCTGGCGAGGCTCCCTGGAGTCACTGGCGTGGTTTATGCGCTACTGGCGCGATAATTTCTCTGCGGCTTACGATCTCAACCGCGTGTTTTTAATCGGCAGCGATAACCTCTGTATGGCTAACTTTGGCCTGCGTGATATGCCCGTCGAACGTGACACCGCTCTGAAAGCCCTGCATGAACGCATTAACAAATATCGTAACGCGCCACAGGATGACAGTGGCAGTAATCTTTTCTGGATCAGTGAAGGGCCGCGTCCTGGGGTGGGATATTTCTACGCGCTGACGCCGGTTTATCTGGCAAACCGTTTGCAAGCGCTTTTAGGCGTAGAACAGACAATTCGGATGGAGAACTTCTTCCTGCCGGGGACGTTGCCGATGGGCGTCACCATTCTTGATGAAAATGGCCATACCCTGATTTCGCTGACCGGACCGGAAAGTAAGATTAAAGCCGAACCGCGTTGGATGCAGGAGCGATCCTGGTTTGGCTATACGCCAGGTTTCCGTGAGCTGGTGCTGAAAAAAAATCTACCGCCGTCTTCGCTAAGTATTGTCTATTCCGTGCCTGTTGATCAGGTGCTGGAACGTATTCGCATGTTGATACTTAACGCGATTTTGCTGAACGTGATTGCGGGTGCTGCATTGTTTACCCTCGCACGGATGTATGAGCGACGTATTTTTATTCCGGCGGAAAGTGACGCCCAGCGACTGGAAGAGCATGAGCAGTTTAACCGCAAGATAGTCGCCTCAGCGCCTGTGGGGATCTGCATTTTGCGAACTGTCGATGGCGTTAATATTTTGAGTAACGAACTGGCGCATACCTATCTCAACATGCTTACGCATGAGGATCGTCAACGGCTGACGCAAATTATTTGTGGCCAGCAGGTCAATTTTGTCGATGTCCTTACCAGTAACAATACCAACCTGCAAATCAGCTTTGTTCATTCTCGCTATCGTAATGAAAACGTGGCAATTTGCGTACTGGTCGATGTGTCTTCACGTGTGAAGATGGAAGAGTCGCTGCAAGAAATGGCGCAGGCAGCAGAACAGGCGAGCCAGTCAAAATCGATGTTCCTTGCTACCGTCAGTCACGAACTGCGAACGCCGCTGTATGGCATTATTGGTAACCTGGATCTATTACAAACCAAAGAGTTACCAAAAGGTGTCGACCGTCTGGTGACGGCAATGAATAACTCTTCCAGCCTGTTATTGAAAATTATTAGCGACATTCTCGATTTCTCGAAGATTGAATCGGAACAGTTGAAAATCGAACCTCGCGAGTTTTCACCGCGCGAAGTCATGAACCACATCACCGCCAACTATTTGCCGCTGGTGGTACGCAAGCAACTTGGTTTGTACTGTTTTATTGAGCCAGATGTACCGATGGCGCTCAATGGCGACCCAATGCGCTTACAGCAGGTGATCTCCAACCTGTTGAGTAATGCTATTAAATTTACCGATACCGGCTGCATTGTTCTGCATGTTCGCGTTGATGGTGATTATCTTTCTATTCGCGTACGCGATACCGGGGTGGGCATTCCAGCTAAAGAAGTGGTGCGGTTATTTGATCCGTTCTTCCAGGTAGGGACGGGCGTACAGCGTAACTTCCAGGGTACTGGTCTGGGGCTGGCGATTTGTGAAAAACTGATCAGCATGATGGACGGTGACATCTCGGTGGATTCTGAACCGGGAATGGGCAGCCAGTTTGCGGTGCGTATTCCACTGTATGGCGCGCAGTATCCGCAGAAAAAAGGTGTCGAAGGATTAACGGGTAAACGTTGCTGGCTGGCGGTACGCAATGCGTCGCTCTGTCAGTTCCTTGAAACCAGTTTGCAGCGTAGCGGCATAGTCGTTGCTACATACGAAGGGCAGGAGCCGACTTCCGAAGATGTGTTGATCACCGATGATGTGATGAGTAAAAAATGGCAGGGCAGGGCGGTTGTGACTTTCTGTCGTCGCCATATCGGTATCCCTCTTGAGAAAGCGCCTGGTGAATGGGTACACAGTGTGGCAGCTCCGCACGAGCTACCGACATTGCTGGCGCGCATCTATCTGATAGAAATGGAGAGCGACGATCCTGCTAACTCTCTGCCGTCGACCGACAAAGTGGTCAGCAATAACGACGATATGATGATTCTGGTCGTGGACGATCATCCAATTAACCGTCGTCTGTTGGCCGATCAGCTTGGATCGTTGGGCTATCAGTGTAAGACGGCGAATGATGGTGTTGATGCGCTTAATGTTCTTAGTAAGAATCACATTGATATCGTGTTAAGTGATGTCAACATGCCGAATATGGATGGCTATCGGTTAACGCAACGTATCCGCCAGCTGGGACTGACGTTGCCGGTAATAGGGGTAACGGCCAATGCGTTGGCTGAAGAGAAACAGCGGTGTCTGGAGTCCGGTATGGATAGCTGTCTGTCTAAGCCAGTGACGTTGGATGTTATAAAACAGACGCTGACGATGTATGCCGAGAGGGTCAGGAAAGCGCGAGAATCGTAAGCCGGATAAGGCGTTTACGCCGCATCCGGCAATCGGAGCAAATGCCAGATGCGACGCTGACGCGTCTTATCTGGCCTACATTATCGAAATCCATTGAAATAATGGAATTTGTAGGCCGGATAAGGCGTTTACGCCGCATCCGGCAATCGGTGCAAATGCCAGATGCGAAGCTGACGCGTCTTATCTGGCCTACATTATCGTAATCCATTGAAATAATGGAATTTGTAGGCCGGATAAGGTGTTTACGCTGCATCCGGTAATCGGAGTTTATCGGGAATGCGGGAAATTACTCTTTATCCGCCGGACTTAACGTCACAGAAGAGAGATAATTCAACAGAGCGATATCGTTCTCGACTCCCAGCTTCATCATTGCGGATTTTTTCTGGCTACTGATGGTTTTAATGCTTCGGTTCAGCTTTTTAGCAATCTCGGTAACCAGGAAGCCTTCGGCAAACAGGCGCAGAACTTCACTCTCTTTTGGTGAGAGGCGCTTGTCACCGTAACCGCCAGCACTGATTTTCTCTAACAGCCGAGAAACGCTTTCCGGAGTAAATTTCTTACCTTTCTGTAGCGCGGCGAGCGCTTTCGGCAGGTCGGTCGGCGCGCCTTGTTTCAGAACGATCCCTTCAATATCCAGGTCCAGCACCGCGCTAAGAATAGCCGGGTTGTTGTTCATGGTCAGAACAATAATCGACAGACTTGGGAAGTGGCGCTTGATGTACTTGATTAAGGTAATGCCATCGCCGTATTTATCGCCAGGCATGGAGAGATCGGTAATCAAAACATGCGCATCCAGCTTCGGCAGGTTATTGATCAGTGCTGTAGAGTCCTCAAATTCGCCGACAACATTCACCCACTCGATTTGCTCAAGTGATTTGCGAATACCGAACAAGACTATCGGATGGTCATCAGCAATAATTACGTTCATATTGTTCATGTAATAGGCTACCTTGCTACAGCAAGCTCTTGACATAGCTGTCAATGTCGCTGATGTATTTTTCTATTCCTGGGACATCCTTCTCGCGAATAAGATGTTCCAGCGTTTCACATAACTGCTTGCCGGGTACCAGATTAAGCATGGCAAACACGCCTTTCAGACGATGAGCCGTTTGGGCTAACGCAGCAAAGTCACTGGTTGCTGCCTCAGTATATAGCCTCTTAACATCATCCGGTACTGTGTCTACAAAGAGCGCATAATAGCCGCTGGCATGGAGTTGTGCATTTTCATCTCCGCCCAGAGGCGATTCTGTCACCTCTTCCTGCGCCAGTTGCACTTCGATCAATTGTAAGACCGCTTCCTGCATAGCGTTGCTCATATTGAAGTTGACGCACAATTGACCAGGTCCAATTTCCCGTACGCCAGACTCATCATCGCTTAAAAGCAAGCCAGAGGCAGTAAGATTAGACGGATTATCCGTTAAAAAGATATCATAATCTTGACTAATTAATCTTTCATCCGGTGTGATGCAGGTTGCCCCCCAATTTTCTAACTGGCGAGTGACAATATTCCGAATTTCTGCGGAAGTTATGTCCATCATCACGCTAACATCATCCAGTAAACGCTCTTCTTCCTCTTCTACTTCCGGTTCCGCAGTGGGCATTTTGATATGCACGGAATAACGTGTACCAAGCTCGTCGCGCGTTTTGATGTTTAAATGACCGCCTAGCTTGCGCGCCAGTTGATCGCTCAACCAGAATGCTAACGGATCCGCCTTGCCGTAGCGATCGCTTTGGGTCTGGTTGATGAACGGGAAGTGCAAATTATCCATTTCATGAATACTTATGCCATCTCCGGTGTCCAGAATGCGGAAAGTCAGACGTTCTTCGGAAGATTCGTCCTGGTCAACCTCAAGGGTAATTTTCCCCATTTGCGTTGAGGTGACAGCATATTGCATCAGTAACAGCAAAATACGGCGTAGGGCATCGCGATCGCCGCAGCGCATATCGTGTGCTTTTAGATGATTGTTAATCAATAGCTGCAAACCTTTACGCTTGATGGCTGGCAACACGGAAGGCACGACTTCATCAATTAAATCCTGCACGGAGAAAAGCTCGCTCTCGCTTTTCCAGCTATCGTCGGCAAGCATATTTGCTAACTGGATTTCATCGACCATGCGCACCAGCACATCAGCCTGATTCGCCAGTTGTTTGCTTTCCGGTGTGTTGAGTTTGGCTGCGCTTTCCGCCAGGGAGTGTGCAGGTTCTTTTAGTGCATCGCCAATATTTTTCATAAAGGCCATCCGGCCTTGCTGATTTTTCTCGTACAGACGCTGCGCCTGCTTGAGTTTCTTGTTCACCAGTACTTCGCGATCTTGATCGCGAATAATGAAGATTTGTGTACGCGGCGCGACCTGGCTGCGGAACATACGGATCTCATACAGTTCGTTATTGATCGTCGCCTGAATGATGCCTTGATGCTGCTCTGCCATAGTGGTGATGTTTTGCAGATTCAAATGCGGCAGCAGGTGGTCGGCAATTTTGTTGCTTATTACTGTGCGATTCGATTCCTGATCGTGAACCAGCAGGCCGAGCGGCAGCAGTGACACAATCTCTTCATTGATGGCCCGCAAAACGCGCAGTTCATTGTTCACTGCCGTGCTGGGTACGCTTTCGGTGGTGCGGCCAGAGAAATGGCGGAAGGTGGTATAGCCAAACAGCGCCAGCGCCAGCAAACCGATGTTCAGCAGCAGCGGCAGGAGAATGTTTTGCAACGTATCCAGCAGCAATGTGCCATAAGGAACCTGCCAGACCAGACGCATATCCGTGGAGTTTAGCGCCGAAGAGATTTCAATCTTCGAACTATTAAAGTGGATACTGACGCTATCCGTCGCTTCTTTCTCATTATTATTGGTTCCCGCAGCTGTCGCGTCTGGCTCCAGACGGAAACTATCCAGCGGCATCCCCGGCGGGATCAAATCATTAATAGGCAGATCAAAAGCGACTACCGTCGCCAGATGCCCCGGCTGGTTAAAGGTGGTGCGCAGGGTAAAATAATGGCCGTTCTGCCAGGCCAGGCGGCGCAGGTTAGAAAAACTTTCGCGTTCATCCAGGGCGTTGGCCTGTTGCAACATCTCTGCGCGACGAGAATCAACAATGTCACTGACGGTCGACTCTTTAAATCCCGAGGTGAGATCTTTGAGCGGTAGGGTGGAGATCAAAACCAGGCTGTTATCCTGGCCGTTCAGATAGTACATCGACCAGGGGACATTCTCTGCGCCCCATAATGTGTCCAGATAAGTGGACATTCTTTGGGTCATCTCAAGCGTTGAGTTGTCGTGGGAACCAAAGATCAGGGCTTCCGTTTTGCGGCGCGGTTTTTCCAGATAATAGACATCCTGTTTCAGGCGTGTCTCCTGCAACCCTTCGCTGGAGGAAGTAGAGGCCGTCGCGGCAATGTTGTCGTAGATTTGCCAGGTCACATAACGCCATGTATCGACGCGCTTTTGTATGGCATGGGTAATATCAACGATCTGGTAGCTTTTATCTTTCAGCCAGGCGTTAACGGCGCTTTGTACCATTACACCCATCGTCACCAGTAACACGATGATCAGCAGTAAAAAGAAGCGGGTAATGCTCCCCGGTAGGAGTGAAAAGCGGGTCGTGGCCGTTGTCTCTTTCTGACGCATTCGTGTTTATGACCTGTTAAAACTTCGCAAAGTGATAGGGCAGTATAAAGGGTACAGTGTGAAATTCCAGACTCTTACCTGATTGATGTTAAGGCATTAGCCGACGATATTTCACATTTTGCGCTGCGGTAAATAAATGTACAAATGCGTTGTTAATGTACAAATAACCCACAGGCATGAAGAAAATTATCAGGAAAATAGCGCAGATAGATTTTGTCGGTAATTGTTGTCGTTTTTTACGAAATAGTTAACGATTGTTATAATTTTGCTACGGTAGCACAGGAAAATAAAAGATGTGTAAAGAAGGGTAAAAAAAACCGGATGCGATGCATCCGGCCGAAATAGGGGTAAACAGACATTCAGAAATGAATGACGGTAATAAATAAAGTTAATGATGATAGCGAGAGATATTTTAGTTGCGAGTGAAGAATTTGTTTTAACATTCAGTGCGGTCAAAGACTTAAGATTAAGTTATTGTTTTAAAGGTCGAAATAATCTTACTTGATGTTTAGTGCGTTATTTGCTCAACCATTAGAATTTGAAAAAGTTCCATCACATTTACATTTTGAAATACCTATGTGGATATTTGAAACATCTTAAAAGTTTTAGTATCATATTCGTGTTGGATTATTCTGCATTTTTGGGGAGAATGGACCTGCCGACTGATTAATGAGGGTTAATCAGTATGCAGTGGCATAAAAAAGCAAATAAAGGCATATAACAGAGGGTTAATAACATGAAAGTTAAAGTACTGTCCCTCCTGGTCCCAGCTCTGCTGGTAGCAGGCGCAGCAAATGCTGCTGAAGTTTACAACAAAGACGGCAACAAATTAGATCTGTACGGTAAAGTAGACGGCCTGCACTATTTCTCTGACGACAAGTCTGTAGATGGCGACCAGACCTACATGCGTCTTGGCTTCAAAGGTGAAACTCAGGTTACTGACCAGCTGACCGGTTACGGCCAGTGGGAATATCAGATCCAGGGCAACGCTCCGGAAAGCGAAAACAACTCCTGGACCCGTGTGGCATTTGCTGGTCTGAAATTCCAGGACATCGGTTCTTTCGACTACGGTCGTAACTACGGCGTTGTTTACGACGTAACTTCCTGGACCGACGTACTGCCAGAATTCGGTGGCGACACCTACGGTTCTGACAACTTCATGCAGCAGCGTGGTAACGGCTTCGCGACCTACCGTAACACCGATTTCTTCGGTCTGGTTGACGGCCTGAACTTTGCTGTTCAGTACCAGGGTACTAACGGCAGCGTAAGTGGCGAAGATGTGACCGCCAACGGCCGTGGCGCTCTGCGTCAGAACGGCGACGGTGTCGGCGGTTCTATCACTTATGATTACGAAGGCTTCGGTATCGGTGCTGCAGTTTCCAGCTCCAAACGTACCTGGCAGCAGAACAACGATGGTTACATCGGTACTGGCGACCGTGCTGAAACCTACACTGGTGGTCTGAAATACGACGCTAACAACATCTACCTGGCTGCTCAGTACACCCAGACCTACAACGCAACTCGCGTAGGTTCCCTGGGTTGGGCGAACAAAGCACAGAACTTCGAAGCTGTTGCTCAGTACCAGTTCGACTTCGGTCTGCGTCCGTCTGTAGCATACCTGCAGTCTAAAGGTAAAAACCTGGGTGTCGTTGCTGGTCGTAACTACGACGACGAAGATATCCTGAAATATGTTGATGTTGGTGCTACCTACTACTTCAACAAAAACATGTCCACCTACGTTGACTACAAAATCAACCTGCTGGACGACAACCAGTTCACCCGCGCTGCTGGCATCAACACTGATGACATCGTAGCTCTGGGTCTGGTTTACCAGTTCTAATTTCGATTTCTATCGACAAAGGGCCTTCGGGCCCTTTTTTCATTGTTTTGAGCGTACAAACGCGTTTTTTTGGTGTACTCTTGCGACCGTTCGCATGAGGATAATCACATATGGAAATAAACTTTACCCGCGTGGCATTGCTGGCTGCCACGCTCTTCTTTGTCGGTTGCGATCAAAAACCACAACCCGCCAACACCCACGCTACTGAAGTGACTGTTCTTGAAGGCAAAACCATGGGAACCTTCTGGCGTGCCAGCATCCCGGGCATTGACGCCAAACGTAGTGCCGAGCTCAAAGAGAAGATTCAGACCCAGCTGGACGCTGACGATCAGCTGCTTTCGACCTATAAAAAAGACTCCGCTCTGATGCGCTTTAACGACTCGCAAAGCCTGACACCGTGGCCGGTAAATGAAGCGATGGCGGATATCGTCACTACCTCGCTGCGTATTGGCGCAAAGACCGATGGCGCGATGGATATTACTGTCGGGCCACTGGTGAATCTGTGGGGCTTTGGTCCGGAACAACAACCGGTACAAATTCCGAGCCAGGAACAAATTGATGTAATGAAAGCCAAAACCGGCTTACAGCACCTGACGGTCATCAATCAGTATCATCAGCAGTACCTGCAAAAAGATCTTCCGGATTTATATGTCGATCTCTCCACCGTCGGCGAAGGCTATGCCGCCGATCATCTGGCACGCTTGATGGAGCAGGAAGGTATTTCTCGCTACCTGGTGTCGGTGGGCGGGGCGCTGAACAGCCGCGGTATGAACGGCGAGGGCCAGCCGTGGCGAGTGGCGATTCAAAAACCAACCGATAAAGAAAACGCGGTTCAGGCGGTAGTGGATATCAATGGTCACGGTATCAGTACCTCCGGCAGCTATCGCAATTATTACGAACTGGACGGCAAACGCCTTTCTCATGTTATCGATCCGCAAACCGGACGACCTATCGAACATAATCTGGTGTCCGTGACTGTGATTGCTCCGACGGCACTGGAAGCTGACGCCTGGGATACAGGTTTGATGGTGCTCGGGCCAGAGAAAGCCAAAGAAGTCGTTCGCCGGGAAGGGCTGGCGGTTTATATGATCACCAAAGAAGGTGATAGTTTTAAAACCTGGATGTCGCCGCAGTTTAAAAGCTTCCTGGTGAGCGAAAAAAATTAAAGCGCAAGATTGTTGGTTTTTGCGTGATGGTGACCGGGCAGACTAAAGGCTATCCTTAACCAGGGAGCTGATTATGAAAAACGCCACACGCTTAACTGACGATCAACGCTGGCAATTGGTCTTAGCCCGCGACCCGAACGCCGACGGCGAATTTGTTTTCGCCGTGCGTACCACAGGTATCTTTTGCCGCCCTTCTTGCCGAGCCAGACATGCCTTGCGGGAAAACGTTTCTTTCTATGCCAATTCCAGTGAGGCACTTACCGCCGGATTTCGCCCCTGCAAACGCTGCCAACCTGATAAAGCCAATGCCCAGCAACACCGGTTGGATAAAATCACCCACGCGTGTCGACTGCTGGAACAGGAAACGCCTGTAACGCTGGAAGCCTTAGCCGACCAGGTGGCGATGAGTCCATTCCATCTGCATCGTTTATTTAAAGCCACCACCGGAATGACGCCAAAAGCCTGGCAACAGGCCTGGCGCGCTCGTCGCTTGCGCGAATCGCTGGCGAAAGGGGAGAGTGTCACCCAGGCGATTCTGAACGCAGGATTCCCCGACGGCAGCAGTTACTACCGCAAAGCTGACGAAACGTTGGGCATGACGGCTAAACAGTTTCGTCACGGTGGCGAAAACCTGGCAGTGCGTTATGCGCTGGCTGATTGTGAGCTGGGGCGTTGCCTGGTGGCGGAAAGCGAGCGGGGGATTTGCGCGATTCTGCTGGGCGACGATGACGGGACGTTGATTAGCGAACTCCGTCAGATGTTTCCTGCCGCTGACAACGCGCCAGCTGACCTGACGTTTCAGCAACATATACGTGAGGTTATCGCCAGCCTCAATAACCGCGATACGCCGCTGACGTTACCGCTGGATATTCGCGGCACCGCTTTTCAGCAACAAGTCTGGCAGGCGCTTCGCACTATACCTTGTGGTGAAACGGTGAGTTACCAGCAACTGGCGAACGCGATTGGCAAACCGAAAGCCGTTCGCGCCGTAGCCAGCGCCTGCGCCGCCAATAGATTAGCTATTATTATCCCTTGTCATCGGGTAGTACGCGGTGATGGCGCACTTTCTGGTTACCGCTGGGGCGTGTCGCGCAAAGCGCACTTGCTGCGCCGCGAAGCTGATCATGAGGAGAGGTAATGTTGGATCTGTTTGCTGATGCTGAACCGTGGCACGAATCGCTGGCTTCCGGCGCGGTGATTTTGCGCCGTTTTGCTTTTAACGTTGCGGAACAACTGATGCACGATATCAGTGGCATTGCCAGCCAGTCGCCGTTTCGCCAGATGGTCACTCCTGGCGGATATACCATGTCGGTGGCGATGACCAACTGCGGGCATCTGGGCTGGACGACCAATCGGCAAGGTTATCTCTATTCGCCCATTGATCCGCAAACAAATCAACCGTGGCCTACCATGCCGCAAAGTTTTTATGATTTATGTCGGCGCGCGGCCACGGCAGCGGGCTATCCAGATTTCCAGCCTGACGCTTGCCTTATCAACCGCTACGCCCCGGGCGCGAAACTGTCGCTGCATCAGGATAAAGACGAACCGGATCTGCGCGCGCCGATTGTTTCTGTTTCTCTGGGCTTACCCGCGATTTTTCAATTTGGCGGCCTGAAACGAAATGATCCGCTCAAACGTTTGTTGCTGGAACATGGCGATGTGGTGGTGTGGGGCGGTGAATCACGGCTGTTTTATCACGGCATTCAACCGCTCAAAGCGGGGTTTCATCCACTCACCGCCGACTGCCGCTACAACCTGACATTCCGTCAGGCAGGTAAAAAAGAATAAAAATAAGAATTATTATTGCTGTGCACGCGGAGATGTTTAAACTGCGGGCTGTAATTCATTGTCCGGGTTTTCTGCATGGAACTTCTTGTACTTGTCTGGCGGCAGTATCGCTGGCCATTTATCAGTGTGATGGCGCTAAGCCTCGCCAGTGCGGCA
The DNA here is from genome assembly GCF_004212315.1 of Escherichia sp. E10V5. Taxonomy (NCBI): domain Bacteria; kingdom Pseudomonadati; phylum Pseudomonadota; class Gammaproteobacteria; order Enterobacterales; family Enterobacteriaceae; genus Escherichia; species Escherichia sp. E10V5. Next base: position 74,494 of record NZ_RHJM01000020.1, on the reverse strand, counting down.
TTAGGCATTGGCTTAATTGCTTTTATCAATCAGCGCCTTATCGAAACGGCGGATACCAGTCTGCTGGTGTTGCCGGAGTTTCTGGGTTTATTGCTGCTGTTAATGGCGGTAACACTGGGATCGCAACTGGCACTTACTACGCTGGGGCATCATTTCGTTTACCGACTGCGTAGAGAATTTATCAAGCGGATTCTGGATACTCACGTCGAGCGTATCGAACAACTCGGTAGCGCCTCGTTGCTGGCGGGGTTAACCGGCGATGTGCGCAATATCACCATTGCTTTTGTGCGTCTGCCGGAACTGGTGCAGGGGATCATTCTCACTATCGGTTCAGCGGCGTATCTCTGGATGTTGTCGGGCAAAATGTTGCTGGTAACGGCTATCTGGATGGCAGTCACCATCTGGGGCGGTTTTGTGCTGGTGGCGCGGGTGTACAAGCATATGGCGACTCTGCGTGAAACCGAAGACAAACTGTACTCGGATTTTCAAACCGTGCTGGAAGGGCGCAAAGAGCTGACGCTGAATCGCGAGCGCGCCGAGTATGTGTTTAACAACCTCTACATCCCTGATGCGCAAGAGTATCGCCATCATATTATCCGCGCAGACACCTTCCATCTTAGTGCCGTGAACTGGTCGAACATTATGATGCTGGGCGCTATCGGCCTGGTGTTCTGGATGGCAAATAGCCTCGGTTGGGCTGATACCAACGTTGCCGCGACCTATTCATTGACGCTGTTATTCCTGCGTACGCCACTGCTTTCGGCGGTTGGCGCATTGCCGACGCTGCTGACGGCGCAGGTGGCGTTTAACAAGCTGAACAAATTCGCGCTCGCACCTTTCAAAGCGGAGTTTCCGCGTCCGCAGGCGTTTCCCAACTGGCAAACGCTTGAGCTGCGTAATGTTACGTTTGCTTATCAGGATAACGCGTTTTCCGTTGGGCCGATTAACCTCACCATTAAACGTGGCGAACTGCTTTTTCTGATTGGTGGCAATGGTAGCGGCAAATCGACGCTGGCGATGTTGTTGACGGGGTTGTATCAGCCACAAAGCGGCGAAATCTTGCTGGATGGCAAACCTGTCAGCGGCGAACAACCGGAAGATTATCGCAAACTGTTTTCGGCGGTGTTTACCGATGTCTGGTTATTTGATCAACTGCTGGGGCCGGAGGGCAAACCTGCTAACCCGCAACTGGTTGAGAAGTGGCTGGTGCAGCTGAAAATGGGTCATAAGCTTGAGTTAAGTAACGGGCGTATTGTTAACCTGAAGTTATCGAAAGGACAGAAAAAACGCGTGGCGCTGTTGCTGGCTTTGGCAGAAGAACGCGATATTATTCTGCTGGATGAATGGGCGGCGGATCAGGATCCACATTTCCGCCGTGAGTTTTATCAGGTGCTGCTGCCGTTGATGCAGGAGATGGGTAAAACAATTTTCGCTATCAGCCATGATGATCACTACTTCATCCACGCCGACCGCCTGCTGGAAATGCGCAACGGGCAACTTAGCGAGCTGACCGGCGAAGAGCGTGACGCTGCTTCGCGTGATGCCGTTGCCCGGACGGCATAATATTTTGGCGCTGACCTGGCGGGATACTGTCGCCAGGTCAATATTCTAAAAATCCCCCCCGTTTCTAATAACCCTATAATTAATCAACGAAATTATAATGTTTATAAAATTAGAAGATAATTTATAAACATTATTTAAATGTTGTTACTTAAGTGTTACCGTTGATGCCGCGCAAATCTCACCTGCAATAAAGCGACTAAAAGTAAGGCATTAACAAGATGAAAAAAGTGACTGCCATGCTCTTCTCGATGGCCGTGGGGCTTAATGCCGTTTCGATGGCGGCAAAAGCGAAAGCGTCCGAGGAGCAGGAAACTGATGTACTGTTGATTGGCGGCGGCATTATGAGCGCCACGTTGGGGACCTATTTACGCGAGCTGGAGCCTGAATGGTCGATGACCATGGTGGAGCGCCTGGAGGGTGTCGCGCAGGAGAGTTCGAACGGCTGGAACAACGCCGGAACCGGGCATTCTGCACTGATGGAACTGAACTACACCCCGCAAAACGCCGATGGCAGCATCAGTATCGAAAAAGCAGTCGCCATTAACGAAGCATTTCAGATTTCCCGCCAGTTCTGGGCGCACCAGGTCGAGCGCGGCGTGCTGCGTACTCCGCGTTCATTTATCAATACCGTTCCGCACATGAGCTTTGTCTGGGGCGAAGATAACGTCAACTTCCTGCGCGCCCGTTACGCGGCCTTGCAACAAAGTTCGTTGTTCCGCGGTATGCGTTACTCCGAAGATCACACGCAAATCAAAGAGTGGGCGCCACTCGTGATGGAAGGACGCGATCCGCAGCAGAAAGTGGCTGCGACACGTACAGAAATCGGCACCGATGTGAACTATGGTGAAATCACTCGCCAGTTAATTGCTTCCTTGCAGAAAAAATCTAACTTCTCGCTGCAACTCAGTAGCGAAGTCCGCGGCCTCAAACGTAATGACGACAACACCTGGACCGTCACCATTGCCGATCTGAAAAATGGCACAGTACAGAACATTCGCGCGAAATTTGTCTTTATCGGTGCGGGCGGTGCGGCGCTGAAGCTTTTGCAAGAATCCGGTATCCCGGAAGCGAAAGAGTACGCTGGTTTCCCAGTGGGCGGTCAGTTCCTCGTCTCGGAAAACCCTGACGTGGTTAATCACCATCTGGCGAAGGTTTACGGTAAAGCATCTGTCGGTGCGCCGCCGATGTCGGTTCCGCATATCGATACCCGTGTTCTGGACGGTAAACGCGTAGTGCTGTTTGGACCATTTGCCACCTTCTCAACCAAATTCCTCAAAAACGGTTCGTTGTGGGATCTGATGAGTTCCACCACCACCTCTAATGTGATGCCGATGATGCACGTCGGGCTGGATAATTTCGATCTGGTGAAATACCTGATTAGTCAGGTGATGTTGAGTGAAGAGGATCGTTTTGCAGCGCTGAAAGAGTACTATCCACAGGCGAAAAAAGAGGACTGGCGTTTATGGCAAGCGGGGCAGCGCGTACAGATTATCAAGCGTGATGCCGCGAAAGGTGGCGTACTGCGCCTGGGAACAGAAGTGGTCAGTGACCAGCAAGGAACCATTGCTGCGCTGCTGGGGGCATCGCCGGGGGCGTCAACCGCCGCACCGATTATGTTGAATCTGCTGGAAAAAGTGTTTGGTGATCGTGTTTCCAGCCCGCAATGGCAGGCCACGCTGAAAGCGATCGTTCCGTCTTATGGACGTAAGCTGAACGGTGATGTGGCAGCAACAGAGCGTGAGTTGCAGTACACCAGCGAAGTGCTGGGGCTGAAATACGACAAGCCGCAGGCGGCAGACAGTACGCCGAAACCGCAGTTGAAACCGCAACCCGTTCAAAAAGTAGTCGCGGATATTGCGTTGTAATGATGTGCCACATTCGGCATGGTATGCCGGATGTGGCGTATGCTGATAAGACGCGCCAGCGTCGCATCAGGCAACCGGCTCGGGCGTTGGATGTCGGATGCGGCGTAACCGCCTTATCTAACCTACCGGTTGCCGCACTTCACAGCAGTTTAGCGAACTACTGCGTTGTCAATCTTCTCTTCCGCCTTCCAGATGCGGTACTTCACATCTACATTGTCTGGCGTATACACCACGATCGGCAGCTTGCTGTTGTAACGCAGCATTCCGGTATCGCCCAGATACGCGGTGACAAATTTCTTCTCTTTCTTGCCATCCGGGCAGGCCATCATCGTGGAAACCGGGGAGCTAACTTTATCAAAGACATAATAATCATAGCCCCAGCCTTCCAGCGTTTTGCTTTCCAGTTTCCCGCCGAGACGATGCAGATTGCAGTCAACTTCCAGCGTCTGACCGATTAACAGTTCTACTTTCAGGGTAGATTCATCTTCTTGCGGGGTTAACTGAATCACCTGACGCTTCATCCCTTTTTCAGCTTGCGGATAAGGGGCGATTTTTTCCAGTGGCTGAACGCTTTCTGCCGCCCAGGCTGAAGTTGTGGCGAAAGCGGCAAACAATACTGCAGGTAGAATGGTCTTCATTTTTGCTTTCCTTCTTCATTTATAGGTTTTCACCGATGATGTCGCTGAAGGTTAACATATTCATCAGATTTATTAATTTGCTTTATGAATAATGCATAGAATATTCAGACAACTTTACCTTCTCTTTTGGAGTTATATGCTGATGGATGGCGAAGCCTGGAAGAATATCTTTGGTGAATTTATCGCTATGTAAAGTTGTTTATAACCGATTGAAATGTGAATAAAAGCCCGTTTTTGCCACGCTTCCCGCCACTCTTTTGATCCTGCTACAGGTTTTACCCCGATCGGGGTATGCATCTTTGACACATCCTTTAATATCTTAGCGCCTATAAAAATGGCTTATTAATTATGCGGTTTATTTGGTCGCTCTCAATTTTCAGAGCGCGTTAATGATGGAAGGTCAATGTGAAGATTGATGCATCCCGTCGGGGCATACTCACTGGTCGCTGGCGCAAAGCCAGTAACGGTATCCGTCCGCCCTGGTCCGGTGATGAATCTCATTTTCTGACCCATTGCACCCGCTGCGATGCCTGTATTAATGCTTGTGAAAACAACATTCTGCAACGCGGCGCGGGTGGCTATCCGAGCGTTAATTTCAAAAATAACGAGTGCAGCTTCTGTTACGCCTGCGCGCAGGCTTGCCCCGAATCGCTATTTTCTCCGCGCCACACCAGGGCCTGGGATTTGCAGTTCACCATTGGGGACGCGTGCCTGGCGTATCAGTCAGTTGAATGTCGCCGCTGTCAGGATAGCTGTGAGCCAATGGCAATTATCTTTCGCCCGACGCTCTCCGGGATCTACCAGCCGCAACTTAATAGCCAACTTTGCAACGGATGTGGAGCATGTGCAGCCAGTTGTCCGGTATCAGCCATAACTGCGGAGTATCTCCATGCACACTAACTGGCAAGTTTGCAGCCTGGTCGTGCAGGCCAAAAGCGAACGAATTTCAGACATCAGCACCCAACTGAACGCCTTTCCCGGCTGTGAAGTTGCTGTCAGCGACGCGCCGAGCGGTCAGTTGATTGTGGTGGTGGAAGCAGAAGACAGCGAAACGCTGATCCAAACCATTGAGTCAGTACGCAACGTAGAGGGCGTGCTGGCGGTGTCGCTGGTTTATCACCAGCAGGAAGAGCAAGGTGAGGAAACACCATGAAACTCAGTCGTCGTAGCTTTATGAAAGCTAACGCCGTTGCGGCCGCTGCGGCGGCTGCCGGTCTCAGCGTGCCGGGCGTTGCCCGCGCCGTTGTTGGTCAGCAGGAAGCCATTAAATGGGATAAAGCGCCGTGCCGTTTCTGCGGTACTGGTTGCGGCGTTCTGGTCGGAACGCAGCAGGGGCGTGTGGTGGCCTGTCAGGGCGACCCGGACGCACCGGTTAACCGTGGCCTGAACTGCATTAAGGGCTATTTCCTGCCCAAAATCATGTACGGTAAAGACCGTTTGACGCAGCCGCTTCTGCGTATGAAAAACGGTAAATATGACAAAGAAGGCGAGTTCACCCCAATCACCTGGGATCAAGCCTTTGATGTGATGGAAGAGAAATTCAAAACCGCCCTGAAAGAAAAAGGGCCGGAATCGATCGGTATGTTCGGTTCTGGTCAGTGGACTATCTGGGAAGGTTATGCCGCGTCCAAGCTGTTCAAAGCGGGCTTCCGCTCGAACAACATCGACCCGAACGCGCGTCACTGTATGGCGTCGGCAGTAGTTGGCTTTATGCGTACCTTTGGTATGGATGAGCCGATGGGCTGCTATGACGACATCGAGCAGGCTGACGCGTTTGTGCTGTGGGGCGCAAACATGGCGGAAATGCACCCGATTCTTTGGTCGCGCATCACTAACCGTCGTCTCTCTAACCAGAACGTCACCGTGGCGGTGCTTTCTACCTACCAGCATCGTAGCTTCGAGCTGGCGGATAACGGCATCATCTTTACGCCGCAATCTGACCTGGTGATCCTGAACTACATCGCCAACTATATCATTCAAAACAATGCGATAAATCAGGACTTCTTCAGCAAGCACGTTAACCTGCGCAAAGGGGCGACGGACATCGGCTACGGTTTACGTCCGACCCATCCGCTGGAAAAAGCAGCGAAGAATCCGGGTTCTGACGCCTCCGAACCGATGAGCTTTGAAGATTACAAAGCCTTCGTTGCCGAGTATACGCTGGAAAAAACCGCCGAAATGACTGGCGTACCAAAAGATCAGCTGGAACAGCTGGCGCAGCTGTATGCCGATCCGAACAAGAAAGTCATCTCCTACTGGACGATGGGCTTCAACCAGCATACCCGCGGTGTGTGGGCCAACAACCTGGTCTACAACCTGCACCTGCTGACCGGCAAAATTTCCCAGCCGGGTTGCGGTCCGTTCTCCCTGACCGGGCAGCCTTCCGCGTGTGGTACTGCGCGTGAAGTGGGCACCTTTGCTCACCGTCTGCCTGCGGACATGGTGGTGACTAACGAGAAACACCGTGATATCTGCGAGAAGAAGTGGAATATCCCGAGCGGCACCATTCCGGCGAAAATCGGTCTGCACGCGGTGGCACAAGACCGTGCGCTGAAAGACGGCAAGCTGAATGTTTACTGGACCATGTGTACCAACAACATGCAGGCCGGGCCGAATATTAATGAAGAGCGTATGCCGGGCTGGCGCGATCCGCGCAACTTTATCATCGTTTCTGATCCGTATCCGACAGTCAGTGCGCTGGCCGCAGACTTGATCCTGCCGACCGCGATGTGGGTTGAGAAAGAGGGCGCTTACGGTAACGCCGAACGCCGTACTCAGTTCTGGCGTCAGCAGGTACAGGCTCCGGGCGAAGCGAAATCGGATCTCTGGCAGTTAGTTCAGTTCTCCCGCCGCTTCAAAACTGAAGAAGTATGGCCGGAAGAGCTGCTGGCGAAGAAACCGGAACTGCGTGGCAAAACGCTGTACGAAGTTCTGTATGCCACTCCGGAAGTGAGCAAATTCCCGGTATCCGAACTGGCAGAAGATCAGCTGAACGATGAATCCCGCGAGCTGGGCTTCTATCTGCAAAAAGGGCTGTTCGAAGAGTACGCATGGTTTGGTCGCGGTCACGGTCACGATCTGGCACCGTTCGATGACTACCACAAAGCACGCGGTCTGCGCTGGCCGGTAGTGAACGGTAAAGAAACGCAGTGGCGTTACAGCGAAGGTAACGACCCGTACGTGAAAGCGGGCGAAGGCTATAAGTTCTACGGTAAACCGGATGGCAAAGCGGTGATCTTCGCGCTGCCGTTCGAACCGGCGGCGGAAGCACCGGATGAAGAGTATGACCTGTGGCTCTCTACCGGACGCGTTCTGGAGCACTGGCATACCGGCAGTATGACTCGCCGTGTACCGGAACTGCACCGTGCCTTCCCGGAAGCGGTCCTGTTTATTCACCCGCTGGATGCGAAAGCGCGCGATCTGCGTCGTGGCGACAAAGTGAAAGTGGTTTCTCGCCGTGGCGAAGTGATCTCGATTGTCGAAACGCGCGGTCGTAACCGTCCGCCGCAGGGCCTGGTGTATATGCCGTTCTTCGACGCTGCACAGCTGGTTAACAAACTGACGCTGGACGCGACCGATCCGCTCTCGAAAGAGACGGACTTCAAGAAGTGCGCGGTCAAACTGGAGAAGGTGTAAGCCATTATGTCCCGGTCAGCGAAACCTCAAAATGGTCGCCGCCGCTTTCTGCGCGATGTCGTTCGCACAGCTGGCGGGCTGGCAGCCGTGGGTGTGGCGCTGGGGTTACAACAGCAAACCGCACGCGCATCTGGCGTGCGGTTGCGCCCGCCCGGAGCCATAAACGAGAACGCCTTTGCCAGTGCCTGTGTGCGTTGCGGTCAGTGTGTTCAGGCTTGCCCTTACGACACATTAAAACTGGCGACGTTGGCCTCTGGTCTGTCGGCTGGTACGCCGTATTTTGTCGCGCGGGATATTCCTTGCGAAATGTGTGAGGACATTCCGTGCGCCAAAGTGTGCCCAAGCGGTGCGCTGGATCGTGAGATCGAATCGATCGACGACGCGCGGATGGGGCTGGCGGTGCTGGTGGACCAGGAAAATTGTCTCAACTTTCAGGGGCTGCGCTGTGATGTTTGTTATCGCGAATGCCCGAAAATTGATGAGGCAATCACCCTGGAGCTGGAGCGCAACACGCGTACCGGTAAGCACGCCCGTTTTCTGCCGACGGTTCACAGCGACGCCTGTACCGGCTGCGGTAAGTGCGAAAAGGTGTGTGTGCTGGAACAACCGGCAATCAAGGTGTTACCGCTGTCACTGGCGAAAGGGGAGTTAGGTCACCATTACCGCTTCGGCTGGCTGGAGGGGAAAAATGGCAAATCGTAAACGTGACGCCGGGCGCGAAGCGCTGGAGAAAAAAGGCTGGTGGCGCAGTCACCGTTGGCTGGTGTTGCGTCGCCTTTGTCAGTTCTTCGTGCTGGGGATGTTTTTGAGCGGCCCGTGGTTTGGTGTGTGGATCTTGCATGGCAACTACAGCAGTAGCCTGTTATTCGACACCGTTCCGCTGACCGATCCGCTGATGACGCTGCAAAGCCTTGCCAGCGGCCATCTGCCTGCCACGGTGGCGCTGATCGGTGCGGTGATTATCACCGTGCTCTACGCCCTGGCAGGAAAGCGATTATTTTGCAGCTGGGTCTGCCCGCTGAACCCGATTACCGATTTAGCGAACTGGTTGCGCAGGCGCTTTGACCTCAATCAGTCTGCGACGATCCCTCGCCACATTCGCTACGTGCTGTTGGTGGTCATTCTGGTGGGCTCAGCCTTAACTGGCACGCTCATCTGGGAATGGATCAACCCCGTTTCTCTGATGGGGCGTAGCCTGGTAATGGGATTCGGCAGCGGCGCACTGCTTATTCTCGCGCTGTTTTTATTTGATCTACTGGTCGTTGAACACGGCTGGTGCGGCCATATTTGTCCGGTCGGCGCGCTGTATGGCGTGTTGGGTAGCAAAGGTGTTGTCACCGTTGCGGCCACCGATCGACAGAAATGTAACCGCTGTATGGATTGTTTTCATGTTTGCCCGGAACCGCATGTGCTACGTGCCCCGGTGCTGGATGAACAAAGCCCGGTGCAGGTCACCAGCCGCGATTGCATGACATGCGGTCGCTGCGTGGATGTCTGTTCTGAGGATGTATTTACAATAACTACACGATGGAGTTCGGGAGCGAAATCATGAAAAGCCATGACCTGAAGAAAGCGCTGTGTCAATGGACGGCGATGCTGGCCCTGGTGGTGAGCGGCGCGGTTTGGGCGGCAAATGGCGTCGATTTTAGCCAGTCGCCGGAAGTATCCGGGACGCAGGAAGGGGCCATTCGGATGCCAAAAGAGCAGGATCGGATGCCGCTGAACTATGTGAATCAGCCGCCAATGATCCCGCATAGCGTTGAAGGTTATCAGGTAACGACCAATACCAACCGCTGCTTGCAGTGCCACGGTGTCGAAAGCTATCGCACCACTGGCGCACCGCGCATCAGTCCTACTCACTTTATGGACAGCGACGGCAAAGTGGGCGCGGAAGTGGCTCCACGTCGTTATTTCTGTCTGCAATGTCACGTACCGCAGGCCGATACCGCGCCAATCGTGGGGAATACCTTTACCCCATCAAAAGGTTACGGGAAATAAGAGGTTATTATGGGAAATTCTGACCGTAAGCCTGGTCTGATTAAGCGCCTGTGGAAATGGTGGCGTACCCCCAGCCGTCTGGCGCTGGGGACGCTGCTGTTGATCGGCTTTGTTGGCGGCATCGTCTTCTGGGGCGGCTTTAACACGGGTATGGAAAAAGCTAACACTGAAGAGTTTTGCATTAGCTGCCACGAAATGCGCAACACGGTGTATCAGGAATACATGGATTCCGTGCATTACAACAACCGTAGCGGCGTACGTGCGACCTGTCCGGATTGTCACGTTCCGCACGAGTTTGTGCCGAAAATGATACGCAAGCTCAAAGCAAGTAAAGAGCTGTATGGTAAAATTCTGGGCGTTATTGACACGCCGCAGAAATTCGAAGCTCATCGCCTGACGATGGCACAGAATGAGTGGCGGCGAATGAAGGACAACAACTCGCAGGAGTGCCGTAACTGTCACAACTTCGAGTTTATGGATTTAACCGCCCAGAAATCGGTTGCCGCGAAGATGCACGATCAAGCGGTGAAAGATGGGCAAACCTGTATTGACTGCCATAAAGGGATAGCGCACAAGCTACCCGATATGCGCGAAGTTGAACCAGGTTTTTAACAGGATGTCATTGCGTGGGGATGCTTGAAGCCAGAGAATTGCTCTGCGAGCGGGATGAACGAACCTTGTTTAGTGGTTTGTCATTTACGCTGAACGCAGGAGAGTGGGTACAAATCACCGGCAGCAACGGCGCGGGGAAGACAACGCTTCTTCGTCTGCTGACCGGATTGTCTCGCCCTGATGCGGGAGACGTTCTCTGGCAAGGGCAGCCCTTGCATCAGGTACGCGATAGCTACCATCAAAACCTGTTATGGATAGGCCATCAGCCGGGGATTAAAACCCGGCTGACGGCGTTAGAAAATCTGCATTTCTATCACCGTGACGGTGATACCGCACAATGTCTGGACGCCCTGGCGCAGGCCGGGCTTGCCGGATTCGAAGATATTCCCGTAAACCAGCTCTCTGCCGGGCAACAACGCCGCGTCGCGCTGGCGCGATTATGGCTGACCCGCGCTACGTTGTGGATCCTCGACGAACCTTTTACCGCGATTGACGTCAACGGCGTCGATCGTCTGACCCAGCGCATGGCGCAGCATACGGAGCAGGGGGGAATTGTGATTCTGACCACCCACCAGCCGCTCAACGTTGCTGAAAGTAAAATCCGCCGCATTTCTCTGACGCATACAAGGGGCGCATGATGTTCTGGCGCATTTTCCGTCTTGAGCTGCGCGTGGCGTTTCGCCATAGCGCCGAAATCGCTAACCCGCTGTGGTTCTTCCTGATTGTTATTACCCTTTTTCCACTTAGTATCGGTCCGGAGCCGCAATTGCTGGCGAGGATTGCACCGGGCATTATCTGGGTGGCGGCGCTGCTTTCCTCTTTGCTGGCGCTGGAGCGACTGTTTCGTGACGATTTGCAGGACGGCAGTCTTGAACAACTGATGTTGTTGCCATTACCCTTGCCCGCCGTTGTGCTGGCGAAGGTGATGGCGCACTGGATGGTGACAGGTTTGCCTCTGCTCATTCTCTCACCACTGGTGGCATTGCTACTGGGAATGGACGTGTACGGTTGGCAAGTGATGGCGCTAACGCTGTTGTTGGGAACCCCCACGCTTGGCTTTCTTGGTGCGCCAGGCGTGGCGCTGACGGTCGGACTTAAGCGCGGTGGAGTGCTACTCAGCATTCTCGTGTTACCACTCACCATCCCCTTACTCATCTTTGCCACCGCTGCGATGGACGCGGCTTCGATGCATTTGCCCGTGGACGGGTATCTGGCAATTTTAGGCGCGTTGCTGGCTGGCACCGCGACATTAAGTCCTTTTGCGACGGCGGCAGCGTTACGAATCAGCATTCAATAACGCTGGATTACTGATTTTTGTTCGAGTCTGGTATCGAAATTATGTGGAAAACACTACATCAACTGGCGATCCCTCCACGGTTATATCAAATCTGTGGCTGGTTTATACCGTGGCTGGCAATCGCCAGTGTGGTCGTGCTCACCGTCGGCTGGATCTGGGGATTCGGCTTTGCTCCGGCGGATTATCAGCAAGGAAATAGCTATCGCATTATTTATCTACATGTGCCTGCGGCAATCTGGTCGATGGGTATTTATGCCTCGATGGCGGTAGCGGCGTTCATCGGTCTTGTCTGGCAGATGAAAATGGCTAACCTGGCGGTCGCGGCGATGGCGCCTATTGGCGCGGTATTTACTTTTATTGCCCTGGTTACTGGCTCCGCATGGGGAAAACCGATGTGGGGTACTTGGTGGGTATGGGACGCGCGTCTGACTTCTGAACTGGTGCTGCTGTTTTTGTATGTGGGTGTGATTGCCCTATGGCACGCCTTCGACGACCGCCGTCTGGCGGGCCGTGCGGCAGGTATTCTGGTGCTAATTGGCGTGGTGAACCTGCCGATTATTCATTATTCCGTGGAGTGGTGGAACACCCTACATCAGGGATCAACGCGGATGCAGCAAAGTATCGATCCGGCAATGCGTTCGCCGCTGCGCTGGTCGATTTTTGGCTTCCTTCTGCTGTCTGCCACGCTGACGCTGATGCGGATGCGTAATTTGATTTTGCTGATGGAAAAACGCCGTCCGTGGGTGAGTGAACTGATACTGAAAAGAGGCCGTAAATGACCCCTGCATTTGCTTCCTGGAATGAATTTTTCGCAATGGGCGGTTACGCCTTTTTTGTCTGGTTGGCGGTGGTGATGACCGTGATTCCGCTGGTGGTTTTGGTCGTGCACTCGGTGATGCAGCATCGCGCAATTCTGCGTGGCGTGGCGCAACAGCGGGCGCGTGAGGCGCGTTTACGTGCTGCGCAACAGCAGGAGGCTGCATGAATATTCGCCGTAAAAATCGTTTGTGGATTGCCTGCGCCGTGTTGGCAGGTTTGGCGCTGACCATCGGTCTGGTGCTGTATGCGCTGCGCTCTAATATCGATCTCTTTTATACACCGGGAGAAATTCTCTACGGTAAGCGTGAAACTCAGCAGATGCCGGAAGTCGGTCAGCGTCTGCGCGTTGGCGGGATGGTGATGCCGGGGAGTGTGCAGCGCGATCCCAATTCGCTAAAAGTAACTTTCACCATTTACGACGCTGAAGGTTCAGTAGATGTCTCTTACGAAGGCATTTTGCCGGATCTGTTCCGTGAAGGGCAGGGCGTTGTGGTTCAGGGCGAGCTGGAAAAAGGCAATCATATCCTCGCGAAAGAAGTGCTGGCGAAACACGACGAAAACTACACGCCGCCAGAAGTTGAGAAAGCGATGGAGGCTAACCACCGTCGCCCGGCAAGTGCTTATAAGGATCCCGCATCATGATGCCAGAAATTGGTAACGGACTGCTGTGCCTGGCGTTAGGGATTGCACTTTTGCTGTCTGTTTATCCGCTATGGGGTGTGGCGCGTGGTGATGCACGGATGATGGCCTCCTCCCGGCTGTTTGCCTGGCTGCTGTTTATGTGCGTGGCTGGCGCGTTTCTGGTGCTGGTTAACGCCTTCGTGGTCAACGATTTTACCGTCACCTATGTTGCCAGTAATTCCAATACCCAGCTTCCGGTGTGGTATCGCGTGGCGGCTACCTGGGGCGCGCATGAAGGCTCGCTACTGCTGTGGGTGCTGCTGATGAGCGGCTGGACGTTTGCGGTAGCGATTTTTAGCCAGCGTATTCCGCTGGATATTGTGGCGCGCGTACTGGCGGTAATGGGCATGGTCAGCGTCGGCTTTTTGCTGTTCATTCTCTTTACCTCTAACCCGTTCTCTCGCACATTGCCGAACTTCCCGATTGAGGGGCGCGATCTTAACCCGTTGTTGCAGGATCCGGGGCTGATCTTCCATCCGCCTCTGCTTTATATGGGCTACGTTGGTTTCTCGGTGGCATTTGCTTTTGCCATTGCTTCTTTGCTGAGTGGGCGTCTGGACAGCACTTATGCACGTTTTACTCGTCCGTGGACGCTGGCAGCGTGGATCTTCCTGACGCTCGGCATCGTACTCGGTTCCGCGTGGGCCTATTACGAACTCGGCTGGGGCGGCTGGTGGTTCTGGGATCCGGTAGAAAATGCCTCGTTTATGCCATGGCTGGTGGGTACTGCGCTGATGCACTCGCTGGCGGTCACTGAACAACGCGCCAGTTTCAAAGCGTGGACATTACTGCTGGCAATCAGTGCCTTCTCGCTGTGTCTGCTGGGGACTTTCCTGGTGCGCTCCGGCGTGCTGGTATCGGTACACGCGTTTGCCTCGGATCCGGCGCGCGGCATGTTCATTCTCGCCTTTATGGTACTGGTGATTGGCGGTTCGCTGCTGCTGTTTGCTGCCCGTGGACACAAAGTCCGTTCACGGGTGAACAATGCGCTGTGGTCGCGGGAATCTCTGCTGTTAGCGAACAACGTTTTGCTGGTCGCCGCGATGCTGGTGGTATTGCTGGGGACGCTGCTACCGCTGGTGCACAAGCAACTGGGACTGGGCAGCATTTCGATTGGCGAACCGTTCTTTAACAGCATGTTTACCTGGCTGATGGTGCCATTTGCACTGGTGCTGGGCATTGGTCCGCTGGTGCGTTGGGGGCGCGATCGCCCGCGTAAAATCCGCAATTTATTGATTATCGCCTTCTTCTCTACGCTGGTGCTGTCGCTGCTGTTGCCGTGGCTGTTCGAAAGCAAAGTTGTGGCGATGACGGTGCTCGGCCTGGCAATGGCCTGCTGGATTGCGGTGCTGGCAATTGCCGAAGCTGCGCTGCGTATTTCACGCGGCACGAAAACCACCTTCAGTTATTGGGGGATGGTGGCGGCTCACCTGGGGCTGGCAGTGACAATTGTTGGCATTGCTTTTAGCCAGAACTATAGCGTTGAGCGTGATGTGCGCATGAAGTCCGGCGATAGCGTCGATATTCATGAATATCGCTTCACCTTCCGTGATGTCAAAGAGGTGACTGGCCCGAACTGGCGTGGCGGTGTGGCGACTATCGGCGTAACGCGAGATGGCAAGCCGGAAACGGTGCTGTATGCGGAAAAACGTTATTACAACACTGCCGGGTCGATGATGACCGAAGCGGCGATTGACGGCGGCATCACTCGTGATCTGTACGCCGCGCTCGGTGAAGAGCTGGAAAACGGCGCGTGGGCTGTGCGTCTTTACTACAAACCGTTTGTTCGCTGGATTTGGGCGGGCGGGCTGATGATGGCGTTGGGCGGGCTGCTGTGCCTGTTTGATCCTCGCTATCGTAAGCGCGTAAGTCCGCAAAAAACTGCGCCGGAGGCTGTATGAAGCGTAAAGTATTGTTACTTCCTTTGATTATCTTCCTGGCGATTGCCGCGGCGCTGCTGTGGCAGCTGGCGCGTAATGCCGAAGGGGATGATCCGACCAATCTGGAATCGGCGCTGATTGGCAAGCCTGTGCCGAAATTTCGCCTCGAATCACTGGACAATCCGGGGCAGTTTTATCAGGCAGATGTGCTGACTCAGGGCAAACCGGTGCTGCTTAATGTCTGGGCGACCTGGTGTCCGACCTGCCGTGCGGAACATCAATATCTGAATCAGCTTTCTGCGCAGGGTATCCGCGTGGTCGGCATGAACTATAAAGACGATCGCCAGAAAGCGATTAGCTGGCTGAAAGAGCTGGGCAATCCTTACGCGCTAAGCCTGTTTGATGGCGACGGCATGTTAGGGCTGGATCTCGGTGTCTATGGCGCGCCAGAAACGTTCCTTATTGACGGCAACGGCATCATTCGCTATCGCCATGCGGGCGATCTCAATCCTCGCGTCTGGGAAGAAGAGATCAAGCCGCTGTGGGAGAAATACAGTAAGGAGGCCGCACAATGAGGTTTTTATTGGGTGTGCTGATGCTGATGATCTCCGGCTCTGCGCTGGCAACCATTGACGTGTTGCAGTTTAAGGATGAAGCACAGGAACAACAGTTCCGTCAGCTCACTGAAGAACTGCGCTGCCCGAAATGCCAGAACAACAGCATTGCCGATTCTAACTCGATGATTGCCACCGACCTGCGCCAGAAAGTGTACGAACTGATGCAGGAAGGTAAAAGCAAGCAGGAGATTGTCGATTATATGGTGGCGCGTTACGGCAACTTCGTTACTTACGATCCGCCGTTAACGCCGCTGACCGTGCTGCTGTGGGTGCTGCCAGTGGTGGCTATTGGTATCGGCGGTTGGGTTATTTATGCCCGCTCGCGGCGGCGTGTACGGCTGGCGGTGGAGGAGTTTCCTGAACAAAGCGTGCCGGAAGGTAAGCGTGCCGGATTTGCTGTTTACCTGCCGGGGATTGTTGTGGCGTTGATTGTGGCAGGCGTCGGCTACTACCAGACTGGCAATTATCAGCAGGTAAAAATCTGGCAGCAGGCCACTGCGCAGGCTCCGGCATTGCTGGACAGGGCGCTGGATCCGAAAGCCGATCCACTCAATGAAGAAGAGATGTCGCGCCTTGCACTTGGAATGCGTACTCAACTGCAAAAAAATCCGGGAGATATAGAAGGCTGGATTATGTTGGGCCGCGTTGGGATGGCGCTGGGTAACGCCAGTATCGCGACCGATGCATACGCTACTGCGTATCGCCTCGATCCGAAAAACAGCGATGCCGCACTCGGATACGCGGAAGCGTTGACACGTTCATCTGATCCCAACGACAACCGCCTTGGCGGCGAACTGCTACGCCAGTTGGTGAGAACGGACCACAGCAATATTCGTGTGTTAAGTATGTATGCATTTAATGCCTTTGAGCAGCAGCGATTTGGCGAAGCCGTTGCCGCGTGGGAGATGATGTTAAAAATGCTGCCTGCTAACGATACTCGCCGTGCGGTGATTGAACGCAGTATCGCGCAGGCGATGCAGCATTTATCACCACACGAAAGTAAATAAGAAGAAGCCCGATGGTGATGCCATCGGGGCCAGACTGATGACAAAGTGCGTTTTGTTTATTCCGGATGCGGCGTAAACGCCTTATCCAGTCTACAAAATCGTGCGAATTCAATACATTGCTCGATCCGTGTAGGCCTGATAAGCGTAGCGCATCAGGCAGTGTTGCGTTTGTCATCAATATCAGCCCGATGGTAAATCCATCGGGCTATTTTTTTATTGCGCCCCGCGTTTTTGCAGGAACAGAATGGTGGCCGCCACGCGTGAGCGGACGTTGAGTTTACGCAGCAGATTGCGGATATGGACTTTTACCGTCTGCTCAGAAATATTCAGTACCGAAGCGATCTGCTTATTGGACAGTCCTTGTGCCAGTTCGTGCAGAACATCTAATTCACGCTCCGTTAGCACGCTGAAGGGGTCTTCTTCAGCGCCAAACATTTCACGCTCGCGTAAGTACTGACTGACGCGTTCACTAAAGACTTTGCTACCTTTTGCTCCGGCGCGAATCGCTTCCAGCAACACTTCCGGATCGCTATCTTTCAACAGATAACCGTCAGCGCCTGCGTCTATCAATGCAAAGATATCGCTGGAGGCATCTGAAACAGTCAGGATAATAATTTGCGCGGTAACGCCATCCCTGCGCAAGGCATTGAGGGTATCCAGGCCACTCATACCTTTCATATTGAGATCCAGCAAGATCACGTCGATATCCAGTCTATTCGCCAGATCGATAGCACTAGCGCCGTCGCCTGCTTCGGCGACCACTTCAAAGCCAGGGTCAAGCTCCAGTAACTGACGAACACCGCGTCGCATAAGTGGATGATCATCCACAATCAGCACCTGAAAAGGCGTTGCTTCAGGCATAGTAGTCTCCTGAGGTTTTATTAGAATCATTATGTTTGAGCGTAGCGTTGGTAACGCTACCAGGCGCGTGAATGTTACCCCATTTTATGTATGGGCATGTAGTGAAAACTGTAAGTGTGGGTAGAGGGGGATTGACGTAGATATAAAAAAACCAACCTTTGCGGTTGGTTTTCTTGGGATTTTTGGTCGGCACGAGAGGATTTGAACCTCCGACCCCCGACACCCCATGACGGTGCGCTACCAGGCTGCGCTACGTGCCGACTCGTGGCTGCTTATACTACCGTTTTCCACACCGATTGCAAGTAAGATATTTTGCTAACTGATTTATAATTAATCAGTTAGCGATAAAACGCTTCTCGTCTGTCAGCACCTGCAATAACAAACTCAACTGTGGTTTTTCGTCTCTCACTCTTTCACCACGTAAGTTGTAAGTGCGGTATTTACCGTTATTGTTCAGTACTAGCGTCATTTTCGGTGTGGTAATTGCCAGCGTATCGTTATCCGCGGCTGTTACCCAGTAATGACGGCGCTCAGGGTTGAACAAGTCCTGACCTTGTGAGTATTCGCTGGCAGGCGTGCTGACGTGTAGCAGGCGTTGCATCAGCGTGGTCATAAGATCAGTATGATCGGTCAGGGCATTAATACGCTGTGCCGGTGTGCCTGGCCAGTGAATGACTAATGGCACCTGAAGATGGCCACGTGACCAGTCAAAGGTTTCTTCATCTTCGCTCAGCGGAATGCCGCGACCAGCAGTGATAATCACCACCGTGTTGTCCAGTTTCCCGGATTCACGTAACGCATTCAGGACGCGATTGATCTGGTCATCGACATTACCAGCTGCGCGGCTATATTTCCGGGCAAATGCTTGCTGATTGCTGTCGTCAATATTGGTGCCATTGAAAGATACCCAAGAGAACCAGCGGTTATCTTCTTGCGCGTAGCGGCCAAGCCAGTTGATCCACTGCGTGGCGGTCTGCTCATCGGATTGTGTATGTACGCTCGGCATCGAGAAGTCTGACAACAATGCCTGGCGATACAGTGGACTGGTAAAGCCATCTGACGAGAATAAGCCCAACTGATAGCCTTGCTGGTTGAGCGCGGTAATTAACGCCGCAGGCGTACGGGTCGACAGAATACCGTCCATATAGCTTGGCGAGATGCCATAGAACAAGCCAAAGATACCGTTGTCGGTGGCGTTGCCTGAACTCATATGGCGCGTGAACGAAATATTTTGTTCGGCAAAACCCGCCAGTGCAGGCATCTGCTTCTCGTAGCGTGAGTAGTTCAGGCCATCGACAGTAATCAACAACACATTTTGCCCGGTGCCCATATCGCGGTAGCGCAATTCGCTTAACGGATACTGTACGGAAACAGCGTCTGGATTGCCTTGCTCGATCAGACGGCGTTGATACTCCTGCGCATCAAGCAGACCATGCTTCTCAAGAAAACGTCGCGCCGTCATCGGGTACGAAAGCGGCAGGTTAGCGCGCTGCATGGTGATAGGGCGATAGAAGTTAGCATCGGCCCAGATATACACCATGTGTGAGGCGATAAAGGCGATAAATAAGAATGCGGCCAGCGGACGGGCGAAGCGCCGACGACGCGTCAGACTGCGCAGCTTTTGCCAGCTCCACGTCGCAAACACCAGTTCAATCAATAAAATTACTGGCACGCTGATAAACATTAGCTGCCAGTCGCGCGCCATCTCATTCTCGTCCGGATTGATAACCAACTGCCAGACGATGGGATTAAGATGGAGATGGAAACGGGTAAAGACTTCGCTGTCGATCAGTAACAGCGTCATTCCCACAGTGGCCAGAATGACGGACAAAAACCTCATTAGCCTCTGTGAGCCGACGATAAAGGTCAGCGGGAAGAGGATCAGCAAGTAGGTGGCGAACACCAGAAAGCTGAAGTGGCCGATAATGCTTACATAGGAATAAATACGACCCGCAAGCGTTGTCGGCCAGTCGGCGATAAACAGGTAACGACTGCCAATGACAAGTGAGAGCAGAATGTTGAACAGTGCAAACCAGTGCCCCCAGCTGACCATCTGGGAGACTTTTTCACGGTAGCGCTGACGATGAGTTACCATAACCTGTTATCTGTTTCCCTTAGTGCGCTTTGTCTTCGTTGATCGAGGACTGCAAAGCGCGGGCAAAAGAGTTGGCAATTGCCTGGCGTTGAGCCGGGGCAATGCTGGTATTGATAAGGTTAGTGACCATGTTGCCTAACACCATCAGGGAAAGGTCGGTCGGAGCCTTATGTTTTTCCAGTACGTTGAGCAGCTCTGCGAGCAATTGTTCAACCTGTTCATCACTGTAGCGGGAAATTTGTGGCATAAATCGAAATCAGTTAGTTGATGAAAGGGCAACATATTACCGTAGCAACGGTTTTTTTTCTGCTTTTTTATGCTTTCAATCATTCTCCTTACGCAGCCTTCTGTAAAATGACCGCCAACTTTTATTGCGTCGCTTTACCGGTGGTGGTTGAATACCGCCCGGTCTTAAAGGAGAGTTTATCATGAGTCTGGATATCAACCAGATTGCTCTGCACCAGCTTATCAAGCGTGATGAGCAGAACCTTGAGCTGGTGTTGCGCGATTCATTGCTGGAACCGACGGAAACCGTCGTTGAGATGGTGGCAGAGCTGCATCGGGTCTATAGCGCCAAGAACAAAGCCTACGGATTGTTCAGCGAAGAGAGTGAACTGGCGCAGACGCTGCGCTTGCAACGTCAGGGCGAAGAGGACTTTCTGGCATTTAGCCGCGCGGCAACCGGTCGCCTGCGTGACGAATTGGCAAAATATCCATTTGCTGATGGCGGTTTCGTCCTGTTTTGCCACTATCGTTATCTGGCAGTTGAGTATTTGCTGATTTGCGTGCTGAGCAATTTAAGCAGTATGCGCGTCAACGAAAATCTCGACATCAACCCGACCCATTATCTTGATATCAATCATGCGGATATTGTGGCGCGTATTGATTTAACTGAGTGGGAAACCAATCCGGAATCGACACGCTACCTGACTTTCCTGAAAGGGCGAGTCGGACGCAAAGTCGCCGATTTCTTTATGGATTTCCTCGGTGCCAGCGAAGGGTTGAACGCCAAAGCGCAAAACCGCGGTCTGTTGCAAGCGGTCGACGACTTCACCGCAGAAGCGCAACTGGATAAAGCAGAACGGCAGAACGTTCGCCAGCAAGTTTATAGCTATTGTAATGAGCAATTGCAGGCGGGCGAGGAGATTGAACTGGAGTCGCTGTCAAAAGAGTTGGCGGGCGTCAGCGAAGTGAGCTTCACGGAGTTTGCTGCTGAAAAAGGGTATGAACTGGAAGAGAGCTTCCCGGCAGACCGCAGCACGCTGCGTCAGTTGACGAAGTTTGCCGGTAGCGGCGGTGGCTTGACCATTAACTTTGATGCGATGCTGTTAGGTGAACGCATCTTCTGGGATCCCGCGACCGATACGCTGACCATTAAAGGTACGCCGCCAAACCTGCGTGATCAATTGCAGCGTCGGACCTCTGGCGGCAATTAATCGGAGTTGTGTTATGTATGTCAGATGCGGCGTGAACGCCTTATCTGGCCTACCCAAAATAGCAATGCCGTAATCAGGCATTGCAAAGAAGCTAATCTGCAGATACAAAAAACCCCGCCGGAGCGGGGTTTTTTACAACTTATTCAGCGATTAAGCGCGAACGAAGTCGATGTGCTGCAGCTTCGGTTTGTACGGATGACGCTGTACGTCCTGAGCTTTAACTTTGATTTCTTTACCGTCAACAACGATGGTCAGAACTTCGCTGTAGAATTCAGCTTTAGCTTGCATGTTCATGACTTTGTCGTGATCCAGCTCGATAGCCAGCGGCGCTTCTTTGCCACCGTAGATGATTGCCGGGAACTTGTTAGCGGCACGCAGGCGGCGGCTCGCACCCTTACCCTGCTCTTTACGTACTTCTGCGTTGATAGTAAACATTTCTTTCTCTCTTAAATGATTCCTGCTACAGGCGACCCAGCAACAGGTAAGTGATCTGCTTTGCGTATGCAAAAGCGGGCGAGATTCTATACTCAATCGCCTTATACATCAATCAAAACTACCATTAACCGCGTAATTCGTGCGCCCGCCGAAAACGACCTTCGTAATCGAATATTTTTTCACGCACCTGCCAGTACTGGCCTTTCATTCGTGCGACGACAAAATCCGGATGGCGCAATAAGGCTTGTTGGGCGAGGATATCGGCAGCGGTGATCCAGCGCAAAGGGATGCCCGGTGTACGCGTATGTGGGCGGATAAAAAGCTGCTCGAAGGCAGTACGCTGGGCGGGCGTTTGCAGACGGAAACGCTCACTCACATCAGCGCCGTCTTCATCGTAATAGGTGATTTTCAACCATTCGCCTTTCTCGTCGTGCCCATGCTGCAAAGACATGCCGCTACAGCGTAATACCAGCGCGTCTTTCAGTCGTAGCGCCGCTTTTAACATATCATCCGGGTCAACCAGAATGGTGTCACATTCGCGGCAACGGCGGGCGGCAATATCGTTTTCCGCGTTACATTGCGGACAATTTTTAAAACGGAAACGGAAGTCACACTGTTCGCGATGGCCGTCGCTATCTTCAAACCATCCCTGACAGCGGCGACCAAAGTGTTCAATCAATGTCCCATCGGCGGTAGTTTTGCCCCAAAAGGTGTTGGCAAAGCCACAGGCAGGGCAGAAAACCTGCACCGGGACGTTGTCACTTTTGCCTTTCGGTGTACCAACTTCCGGTGCGTAGAGGTCATGAGGATTGCCCGCATAATCGAGAATTAAGCAATCTGTTTTACCCGGCGCCAGACGCAGACCGCGCCCGACAATTTGTTGGTAAAGACTCACTGATTCGGTAGGGCGCAGAATGGCGATAAGATCGACGTGCGGGGCGTCAAATCCGGTGGTCAGCACCGCAACATTGACCAGATAGCGAAAACGTTGGGCTTTAAAATCTTCAATTAATACATCGCGTTCAGCGCCGGGCGTGTCGCCAGTAATCAGTGCAGCATCTTCTGCGGGTAGCAAACCGACAATCTCTTTTGCGTGTTCAACCGTCGCGGCGAAAATCATCACCCCTTTACGCTTTTCGGCGAACTCCATAATCTGGCTGATGATGTGCGGTGTAATGCGTTGCTGTTTTTTCAGCTCGCGGTTGAGATCAGCTTCGCTGAACAGCCCGTTACTCTGTGCCTGCAAGCGGCTGAAATCGTATTGCACTACCGGCATATCCAGCCGTTCTGGTGGCGTCAGATAGCCGTGTTTAATCATATAACGCAGCGGTAGCTCATAAATGCAGTCACGGAAAAGGGCTTTCTCATCGCCGCGTACCATGCCGTGATAATGGAACTGATAAATCCAGCCTTTGCCCAGTCGAAAAGGCGTGGCAGTCAGCCCAAGCAGGCGTAAGTGGGGATTCACTTTTGTTAGGTGAGAAAGGATTTGCTGATACTGGCTCTCTTCGTCGTCACCAATACGGTGGCATTCATCGACAATCAACAGCGAAAATTCACCCTGAAAGGCATCAAGATTACGGGCGACCGATTGCACGCTGCCAAATACCACTTTACCGTGGCTCTCCTTGCGTTTTAGCCCGGCGGCAAAAATATCGGCTTCCAGCCCCAACGCCTGGTATTTAGCATGGTTCTGCGCCACCAGTTCTTTGACGTGTGCCAGCACCAGAACTCGACCACGCGCCAGCCGTGCCAGTTCGGCAATCACCAGGCTTTTACCTGCTCCGGTAGGCAGCACGATAACGGCAGGGGTTTTATGACGACGAAAATGGTTGAGCGTGGCATCCACGGCTTCTTGCTGGTATGGACGAAGTGTAAAAATCATGGTTTAGCGTAGGTAGATTAATCTGCTAATAGTATGCCACGGATCTTTTTCCCTTGAGGGAAGTTATTAGACCGCTATACTGGGCAGACAACAGTTCTGATTTTCGGGTCTATGCCCGACCTCCGTTTTTTACAGGCAAAATCACACACATGCGACTTGATAAATTTATCGCACAGCAACTCGGTGTTAGCCGTGCTATTGCCGGGCGTGAAATCCGCGGCAATCGTGTCACCGTCGATGGCGAAATCGTCCGCAATGCAGCGTTCAAACTGCTCCCTGAGCACGATGTAGCTTATGACGGCAATCCGCTGGCGCAGCAACACGGCCCGCGTTATTTCATGCTCAACAAGCCCCAGGGCTATGTTTGCTCAACTGATGACCCGGATCACCCAACGGTGCTCTATTTTCTGGATGAACCTGTGGCGTGGAAACTGCACGCGGCGGGGCGGTTGGATATTGATACCACCGGTCTGGTGCTGATGACTGACGACGGTCAGTGGTCGCATCGCATTACTTCTCCGCGTCATCATTGCGAGAAGACCTATCTGGTGACGCTTGAATCACCCGTAGCTGACGATACGGCAGAGCAATTTGCTAAAGGCGTACAGCTGCATAACGAAAAAGATCTCACTAAGCCAGCGGTGCTGGAAGTGATTACCCCTACGCAGGTCCGTCTGACCATCAGTGAAGGGCGTTATCATCAGGTTAAACGCATGTTCGCCGCCGTGGGTAACCACGTGGTTGAGCTGCATCGTGAACGCATTGGCGGTATTACTCTGGATGAAGATTTAGCCCCAGGTGAATATCGTCCATTAACTGCAGAAGAAATTGCCAGCGTCGGTTAACACTTTCATTTTATTCAGGAGCCCGTTGTGACCACTCGACAGCATTCGTCGTTTGCTATTGTCTTTATTCTTGGCCTTTTGGCCATGTTAATGCCGCTGTCGATTGATATGTATCTGCCCGCGCTGCCAGTGATTTCAGCGCAGTTTGGTGTGCCAGCGGGCAGCACGCAGATGACCCTGAGTACTTATATTCTGGGTTTTGCGTTGGGGCAGTTAATCTACGGGCCGATGGCGGATAGCTTCGGGCGCAAGCCGGTTGTCCTCGGTGGTACGCTGGTGTTTGCCGCGGCGGCGGTGGCGTGCGCGCTGGCGCAAACCATCGATCAGCTGATTGTGATGCGTTTCTTCCACGGTCTGGCGGCGGCTGCGGCCAGCGTGGTTATCAACGCTTTGATGCGCGATATCTACCCGAAAGAAGAGTTCTCGCGGATGATGTCGTTTGTCATGCTGGTGACCACCATTGCACCGTTGATGGCACCGATTGTTGGCGGTTGGGTGCTGGTGTGGTTGAGCTGGCATTACATCTTCTGGATCCTCGCTGTGGCGGCAATTCTGGCTTCGGCAATGATCTTCTTCCTGATCAAAGAAACGTTACCGCCGGAGCGTCGCCAACCGTTCCACATTCGTACCACTATCGGTAACTTTGCTGCGCTGTTCCGCCATAAGCGTGTCCTGAGTTATATGCTGGCCAGTGGTTTCAGCTTTGCCGGGATGTTCTCGTTCTTAAGCGCCGGACCGTTTGTTTACATTGAAATCAACCACGTTGCGCCGGAAAACTTTGGTTATTACTTTGCGCTAAACATTGTTTTCCTGTTCGTGATGACCATCTTTAACAGCCGCTTCGTTCGCCGTATTGGTGCGTTAAATATGTTCCGCTCGGGGTTGTGGATACAATTTATTATGGCGGTGTGGATGGTTATCAGCGCGCTACTGGGGCTGGGATTCTGGTCGCTGGTGGTTGGCGTTGCGGCGTTTGTGGGCTGCGTATCGATGGTGTCTTCTAACGCGATGGCGGTGATTCTGGACGAATTCCCCCATATGGCGGGAACCGCGTCGTCGCTGGCAGGAACCTTCCGTTTTGGTATTGGCGCCATTGTTGGCGCACTGCTTTCGCTGGCGACGTTTAACTCTGCATGGCCAATGATCTGGTCCATTGCTTTCTGTGCGACCAGTTCCATTCTCTTCTGTCTTTACGCCAGTCGACCGAAAAAACGGTGATCTATTGCACAACGGGGAAGCTAAAAGGCTTCCTTTGTTGATGCATGTCAACCGCAAATCTATCATTCCCCCGATATATGTTTATTTTATGTAAACTCAATTTATGTAAAAAGTCACATCATTGTAGTTAAAAAGGTTGAGTTAGATCGCAGAAACGGGTACATATAGCCCCGCAAACGTGACCACGCCCGCAGATATCATTTAAATCAGAACAATAGCGGCCACGCAGGCGAGGCATCAATCTTTACGATCTGTTGAAGGACAGATTGTTGATGGTGTGTTAAAATTAATGTAAATAAATTGTGAAGTAAATGTGCTTCCGGGGAAAATAAGTGACTTCATTACAACTCTCAATCGTCCATCGACTGCCGCAGAACTATCGTTGGTCTGCAGGTTTCGCAGGTTCGAAAGTTGAACCGATTCCGCAAAATGGACAGTGCGGCGACAACAGCCTGGTGGCGCTTAAATTACTTAGCCCTGATGGCGATAACGCATGGTCGGTGATGTACAAACTCAGCCAGGCATTAAGCGATATTGAAGTTCCGTGCTCTGTTCTCGAGTGCGAAGGTGAGCCATGTCTGTTTGTGAATCGTCAGGACGAGTTTGCGGCGACGTGTCGACTGAAAAATTTTGGTGTAGCCATAGCCGAACCTTTCTCAAACTACAATCCATTTTAAGCGTCAGCTCAACGCCAGTAGCTGACGCGTATACTCCTGCTGCGGTGCGGCAAACACGCGCGCGCACGGTCCTTGTTCCACCACTTCTCCCTGTCGCAGCACGATAACCTGATGACACAACGCGCGGACAACGTGCAAATCATGGCTGATAAACAAATAGGCCAGTTGATGCTTTTGTTGCAATGATTTCAATAGCGTCAATATTTGCGCTTGTACCGTTTTGTCGAGCGATGATGTCGGTTCATCAAGAATGATCAGCGAAGGCTTAAGAATCAATGCCCTGGCAATCGCAATACGTTGCCGCTGACCACCCGAGAATTCCGCCGGATAACGGTGGCGCGTTTCAGGATCTAACCCCACTTCATGCATCACGGCTATCACTTGTTCTTCGCGTTGCACGGCAGAGAGCGTCGGTTGGTGAACCCGTAACCCTTCCTCAATAATCTGCAACACGTTGAGTCGTGGGTTGAGCGAGGAGTTTGGATCCTGAAATACCACCTGAATGCGATGGCGAATGGGCAATAGCTGGCGACGAGTTAAATTTTGTAATGGCTGACCGTCAAAAACGATGTTGCCCTGAGAGTTAATCAACCGCAGTAGCGCCAGCCCCGTTGTGCTTTTACCGGAACCAGACTCGCCTACTAAGCCCAGCGTTTCACCCGCTCGCAGCGTAAAACTGATGTTTTTGACGACCACATTATGATCGACGACACGTTTCAGTAGCCCTTTGCGAATGGGGAAGGCGACCTGAAGCTGTTCAACATCAAGCAACGTTGAGGCCGGTTCTGGCAACGGCACCGGGTCGCCTGACGGTTCGCTGTTGAGTAGCTTTTGCGTATAAGGATGTTCTGGGGAGGCGAAGAGCGTAACGGCGTTATTTTGCTCCACACAGCGACCGTTTTGCATTACCGCCACGCGGTGGGCAAGTTTTCTGACAATACTGAGGTTATGAGTAATAAACAGCATACCCATATTCAGTTCATGTTGCAGTTCGCGCAACAGCTGCAAAATCTGCGCCTGGACAGAGACGTCCAGTGCGGTGGTTGGTTCATCGGCAATTAATAATTCTGGTCGCGTTAACAGCGCCATCGCAATCATCACCCGCTGGCGTTCACCGCCGGAGAGCTGATGCGGGTAATCTGTCAGCCGCTTTGCCACTTGGCGGATACCGACGCGATCAAGGCAGTTAAGAATTTCGCCACGAGCCGCTTCCCGACGCATTCCGCGGTGGAGTGAAAGCACTTCATAAAGCTGCTTTTCCAGTGTATGCAATGGGTTTAACGACACCATCGGTTCTTGGAAAATCATGGCAATCTTATTACCGCGTATGCCACGCAATGTTTGCTCGCTGGCATGAAGCAGCGATTCGCCATGAAAACGGATATCGCCAGAGAGATATTCAACCGGCGGGGAAGGGAGCAGACGTAAAATTGACAGCGCGGTAACGCTTTTGCCAGAACCTGACTCACCCACCAGCGCCAGCGTTTCGCCAGCCTCAATGTGTAGTGAAACATCATTCACTACGGTACGAACAGTTTGCTGATGGCGAAAACCCACCGACAAATTTTCAATCGCTAACAGAGTTTGCGTCATGTTACACCGCCTTATTAGGATCAAATGCGTCGCGGACGGCTTCACCAATAAAGATCAGCAAAGACAACAATATCGCCACCGACAAGAAGGCAGTGATCCCAAGCCACGGAGCCTGAAGGTTATTTTTCCCTTGTAGCAGCAGTTCGCCGAGTGATGGTGAACCGAGCGGCAGACCGAAGCCGAGGAAATCGAGCGAGGTCAGGGTGGTTATCGAACTACATAAAATAAACGGTAAAAAGGTGAGGGTCGCGACCATGGCATTCGGCAACATATGACGCAGGATGATACTGCGATCGCTGACGCCAAGCGCCTGCGCTGCGCGGATGTAGTCGAAATTACGGGTACGTAAAAACTCAGCCCGTACCACGCCGACCAGACTCATCCAGCCAAATAAGACAGTAATTGCCAGCAGCCACCAGAAGTTAGGCTGTACGACGCTGGAAAGTAAAATAATCAAAAACAGCGTCGGCATCCCCGACCATACTTCAATAAAGCGTTGCCCCCAGAGATCGACTTTACCACCGTAATAGCCTTGCAGCGCCCCCGCCAGCACGCCCATTACGCTGGAGCAGAGTGTCAACATCAGACCAAACAGAACCGAGATCCGCGTGCCATACAGAATGCGCGCCAGCACATCGCCGCCGTTGGCATCCGTTCCCAGCCAGTTTTGCCGGGAAGGTGGGGAGGGGAAGGGCTTGTCGGTGGAAAAGTTGATACTGGTAGCGCCAAAGCGAATCGGCGCCCATAGTACCCAGCCTTTATCTTCCAGCCGTTGTTTCAGCCACGGGTCCTGATAATCAGCCTGACTTGCCAGCGGGCCGCCAAAATCACTCTCACTGTAGTTTTTCAGCAACGGGAAATACCAGCTGCCGTCATAACGTACCAGCAATGGCTTATCGTTGGCGATCAGTTCAGAACACAAACTCAAACCAAACAAGATGAGGAAAATCCATAACGACCAGTAGCCGCGGCGATTATGACGAAAACGCGCCCAACGGGCCTGATTGACGGGGCTGAGTCGCGACATTAGCGTCCCTCAAAATCAATACGAGGATCGACCAGCGTATAGCTGATATCACTGACAATATTCAGCAGCAGGCCAATCAGGGTGAAAATGTACAGGGTGCCAAACATCACCGGATAATCGCGCGAGACGGTCGCTTCGTAGCCCAGTAAACCGAGGCCATTGAGCGAAAACATCACCTCAATCAGCAGCGAGCCGGTGAAAAACATGCTGATAAACGTCGCCGGAAAACCGGCAATCACCAGCAGCATGGCGTTGCGGAACACATGTTTCCAGAGAATATTTTTTTCGCTTACCCCT
This sequence comes from Escherichia sp. E10V5, assembly GCF_004212315.1. Classification (NCBI taxonomy): domain Bacteria; kingdom Pseudomonadati; phylum Pseudomonadota; class Gammaproteobacteria; order Enterobacterales; family Enterobacteriaceae; genus Escherichia; species Escherichia sp. E10V5. Next base: position 45,512 of record NZ_RHJM01000020.1, on the reverse strand, counting down.
TTCGCACGCGCGGTCACCACGTATTGCTTACGCACTTCATCAAGGAATGAGTTTTTTGTCAGCATGGTCAGCGCCGCAAAGCCGCCAATCACCGTAGCCAGCACCGGCAGCGTGATATGCCACAGATAATCCGTGATTTTCTGATACCACGGCAGCGAATCAAAGTTAGCGGAAACCAGGCCGCGTAGAGGGAACAGGTCGAAATAGCTGCCGCCCGCGAAGAAGACAATCAGCAGGATGGCGAACAAAAAGGCTGGAATGGCGTAGCCGATGATGATAAATGCGCTGCTCCAGACATCAAAGCGGCTGCCGTTATAAACGGCTTTGCGAATACCCAGCGGAATCGACACCAGATAGATAATCAGCGTGCTCCACAATCCGAGGGTGATGGAAACAGGCAGACTGTCTTTAATCAGCGCCAGCACCGAGGCGCTGCGAAACAGGCTGTCGCCAAAATCAAAGCGAATGTAGTCCCAAAGCATTTTGAAGTAACGTTCGTGGATCGGCTTATCGAAACCGTAGCGATGCGTGATCTCAGCGATCACTTCGGGATCTAACCCGCGTCCGCCACGGTAATTACTGTCGCTGATATTGCCGACGCCCGTTTGCGCATGGCTGGCACGAACGCCTTCGCCGCCTGCGCCGGGTAATACTCCGGCATTACCAAACTCAATGGCGGCGATGGCCTGGTCGACGGGGCCGCCAGGCGCAATTTGCACGATGAAAAAGTTGATGGTGATAATCGCCCATAATGTTGGGATCACCAGCAACAGACGGCGAATCAGGTAAGCGCCCATCTACTCTCCCTGTTTGCTGGCGGACGGCAGTTTGGCCGCTTTATTGACGTCATACCACCAGGTATCGATACCGAGGCTATAGATGGGGCGCACGGCTGGCTGGGAGAATTTATCCCACCAGGCGAGACGGTCTTCCGCCATGTACCACATCGGCAACATGTAATAATTCCACGTTAATACGCGATCCAGGGCGCGCCCCAGAGGCAGCAATTTTTCTTTATTTCCCTGGGCGGCAATAATTTGGTTAATTAGCGAGTCGATAACCGGGCTTTGCACGCCGGGGGCATTATAAGTGGAGTTGATATATTCCGATGACCAGGAAATCTGTAAATCGGAACTGGGCCACGGCATCGCCCGCCACACGCGCGGCATCATGTCATAGTCGCGGCTGCGCATTCGGTTGGTGATTTGCGAGTTATCCACCTTGCGAATGTCCATGTTGATACCCAGCCGTTGCAGGCTATGTTGGAACGGCAATACCCACTGACTATTGCTGCTTGCAGGAAGCAATAATTCAAAGCTGAGTGGCTGGCCTGTGGTGGTATTAACGCGTTGCTGACCTTTCAGCACCCAGCCTGCATCGTTGAGAAGTTTGTCGGCTTTTAACAGGTTGTCACGGTCGTAGCCATCGCCTTTGGACACTGGTGGCTGGTAGATTTGCGTGAACACTTCTGGCGGTAGATCTTTTTTCATTGGCGCCAAAAGCACCAGCTCAGCGGCGTCGGGGTAATTTCTGGCCGCGTATTCGGTATTCTGAAAATAACTGTTCGTGCGACTCCAGGCATTGTAAAACAACGCCTTATTCATCCATTCAAAGTCAAAGGCGAGGGTGATGGCTTCCCGGACCCGGCGATCGCTGAATACCGGTCGTTGAATATTAAACGCCAGCCAGCGCGTATCCTGGGCTGATTCGTTCTTTTGCTCATCTTTGATAATGTATTTTTTATCGAAATTCTTACCGGTATAGCGCGTAGCCCAGTTTTTGGCGTCGTTTTCCATACGCAAATCAAAGGCACCGGCTTTAAACGCTTCAAAAGCGACATTATCATCGAGGTAATAATCATAGCGAATGGTATCGAAATTCCAGCGACCACGATTTACCGGTAAATCGGCCGCCCAGTAATCTTTAACGCGAGAATAAACAATATTCTGGCCCATTTTCCAGGATGTAATGCGGTACGGACCACTGGCCAGCGGAGGCGTAGAGAGCGGGTTGCTAAGTTTATGATCCTTCCAGTACTTTTCTGGAAATACCGGCAGCGAAAACAGACTCAGCATATCTTCTTTGCCTGGTTTGGCTAATTCAATACGCACGGTTAATGGCGCTATGGCTTTGACCGTTGTGCCTTTGTATACCAGGCGAAACTGCGGCACGCCCTCGGTCATAAATTTTTGAAAAGTAAACTCAACGTCGCGCGCGGTAATCGGCGAACCATCATGAAAACGGGCGCGCGGATTGATAGCGACTTCTACCCAGGAATAATCGTCAGCATAGCGTGCGCTTTCGGCAATCAGCGGGTAATAACTGCCGGGTTCGTCATCGGAAGTGGTAAATAGCGTGTCGTACAGTTGCTCGGTGCGTGCGCCGGGGTTTCCGCGTAGTGCATAGCGGTTAAAATTATCGAAGGTACCAATGGAGGATAACGTTATTTGCCCGCCCTTCGGCGCAGCAGGATTCACATAATCAAAATGGTTGAAATTAAAAGCATACCGGGGTTCCCCCAGCACCGCAAAGGCATAGCTTTCCTTGATAGCTTGCGCCTGCGCACCGAAGGTGAACAGGGTGATAAACAGCAGCAGTATGCGCACAATCATCTGCAACGGATTTCCTTTTACTCATCATTAGCCGCAATCCGGCATGCTTCAACTATGAATAATAAGGGACACAAGCACACCTTACCACTGCGGCGTATGCGGTTTCTCCAGCCAGCGGACAAAATCATCTATCGGTAAGGGACGGCTAATCCAATAGCCTTGCAGGAAATTAACACCGCGCTCACGTAGCCAGCGCGCCTGTTCCGGTGTTTCGACACCTTCAGCAACCGTCAGCATATTGAGACGTTTCGCCAGCGTGAGCACCGCGTCAAGCACCGGAGATGTGACCGTTTCCGTACCTATAGCATTGATAAACCCACGGTCAATTTTCAGATACTCGAGCGTGAAGCGTTCCAGATAGATAAGCGCACTGTGTCCGGTGCCGAAGTCATCAATAGCAATTTCCACGCCGACAGAGTGCAGCCAGGCGAACAGTTTTGTGGCCTCATGCTCTTTCAGCATATCGCGCTCGGTTATCTCCAGTACAATCTGGAAATGGTGCGCGGGTAGGGAGGCGAGCAGCCGATGTATATCCGCTTTAAAGCTCTCGCTGTGCAGATGTTCCGGTGCGATATTAATGCCAAACTTTATGCCCACCGGCAGTACGTTTTGTAATTCAGCCGCATCACGGGCTATAAGCTCAAACAGATGCTGGGTCAGCGGCACGATCATCTTTTGCGATTCGGCATATTGAATGAAGGCATCCGGCGGGATTTCACCAGCAACAGGGTGACGCCAGCGTAGCAGCACTTCCAGGCCCGTGACCCGCAGCGTTGGTGTATCAACCACCGGCTGATACACCAGGTAAAATTGCTCACGTTTGATGGCAGCCATAATTTCTCTGCCAGGGCGCATGCGCACACTCATCAGGTAATAGCAGAGCAGGCCAACGACCGTTCCACTCATACCGCCCAGTAAAAACGCATACCACACATCGTTCCATGTCCAGTCATCAGCATAAAGACGCACAGTCAGCGGAATGCCTGTTATTTTGGTTTCGCGTACGGGTTTGCCGGATAACTCACGGACGTTCATCAAATGCGACGAAAATGTCGAAAGCACGGTATCGCCAATAATGAGTGCGATTCCGTCGAAATCTTGCTGACGAGAGCTATAGAGAAGATATGGCGTCAGGTGCAGGTTTAATGCTGCAAAAACGCCGCTATTTTTCAATAAAGGGTTGCGATACCAGATGACGATAGCGGGTTTGTTGGGCACCATTGGCGTGCCTGGCAACATCGCCATATCGACGTCTTTGTTAATATCGAGCGCCGGGATCAACTCATTGAGCGGTATATCCATTTCCCCCGTCGCTGATGAACAAAAGCTCTTTTTATCCTTCACCAGCACAAATGTGCGAACATTCATGCTAAACGCCGCGCGGGCAGTTAGTTCAGGGTTAGCCTGCTGACAGGTATCTAAGGTGAGCGGCTGTAGGCGGTCAGTGGTTAATTTCAGGTCGGCGAAGTAGGTATCGAGATACTTTTGTACGTCGGTAATCAGTGTGTCGTATTTGACTTCGTGTTTATGCCAGGCAACCAAAAACTGAAGACAGCTGACCAGTATTGCAATCATCACGCCCGCAATAATGCAGGTAAGCAGGATCTTACGTCCGGAAGAGGGAGCGCGTATGAACATGGTTCCGTTAATATTCCCGAGATTACGACAACGCTGAAGTGGAAGAGAATGACGGGACTATAGCCTGGTTCAAGGCACGGAAACATCATTTTCTATGATGAATGAAAACAAAAAAGCACTGCTTAAGCAGTGCCTTCAGTTAACTCGTCAGGATAGCCAAGGGATTGCATCCAAACGGTTTATTAGCTGCGGCTAAGAACCCGACGTGCTTCGTTGTAACGCTTTTTCCAGTACGGCTCATTCATGCTGGAAATAATAACACCACTGCTGGTGGAAGCATGAACGAACTGATTGTTGCCGATATAAATACCGACATGGCGTCCAGTTGAACCAGCACGGAACAGAACTAAGTCACCTGTACGCAAATTACTGCGGGAAACTGACTTGCCCATTTCCTGCTGTTCATAAGTTGAACGAGGAAGTTCTAAGCCAAATTGTTCGCGGAATGTACGCTGTACGAAACCAGAACAATCGATACCTTTTTTAGTGCTGCCACCCAGACGATAACGTACGCCTTTCCAGTCAGCATACTGATCCATAATTCGCGATTTTACGTCGACATTACGAACCAGATTTTCAAATTCATCCTGAGAAGCTTGCAGTGATGATGTTTCACTACCCACTGCACGTGTCTCAGGATGCATATTCTTTGCGGTGTTATTTGCACTACATGCAGAAAGCAGAACCGCTACTGCAATCGCGGGAATCCCGCGCAAGATATATCTCAAAATCGGTTGAGATTTGACCATGTTGTTTGTTTTCCCTTGAAGTCCTTAACGACAAATATCGTTATAAAAAAATGCCAAGCGACACGAGACTAATTACCTGGGCACGTTGAAACAATTCCTTAAGGCCAAATCTGTGGACTAACGCACAAAATTATATGCTGTGAGGATAATCTACCGCCGAGGCAAAACGTGTTCGAGATTACCCGATTGACGCGGTCTTGGCGAGCGGTTTTACATGATTTTTTATAAGAAAAAGTGATACAGAAAGTTAATAAACGGGATTGGTCAATTAAAGCACTGTTGTCTAAAAGATGCGCAATCCATTCATTTGCTTAGAGAATGATCATTTCACTTAATGAACGAGAGCAAAGTCGCACATCATCAGGATTATCCCTACTATGAAAATAAACCTGATGATGTTAATTACTGTGAGTTATTTGTTTTATGAATGTTTATTTTTTCCAGGCAGTGATTTGTCAAAAAAGGCGATTAATTGATCACTTAAAGGTGTCATTAGCCACCAGGGCAACCCAATCAATATCACCGTCATGGAACCGACAATGATATCGGTAAACCAATGTGCGCCAATCATCACTCTGGGAAATGCAAAAACCACAAATATAATAAGGGCGATTACTCCTGCGACTTTTCCGAAATATCGCCACATAAAAGCGGAAAAAATAAGCAGCATCATGCCATGATCGCCGGGAAAACTATCTCGTGAGGCATCTTTCGTTGGAACAGATAGCAGTTCGCTGACGCGGTTAATATCTGTAAAGGTCAATGTCGGACTGGCCCGTTTTACCGGAATAAATGCCTGGCCCAACTGGTTTAATACCACTGCGGTTAACAGCATGACCAGACCAATAATCACAATACGCCGTCTGCCGGGTGCGTTTTCTTTCAGCCAGAAACTCAGCATCAGTATTCCCATCGTCAGCAGTGAACAACCGTCGAAGGCGCGATTATTAGTCAACGCAACCAGCCATAAAAGAGTCTTGCTTTCGACCAGTTTCTGATTAAAAAAATAAAAAATATCCGCGTCAATTGGCAACCAGAATCCATGATTGACGGGAATGTACCAGGAAAGAAACAGCGCGAGGCCGACAATATTTAACAGCACTATTTGCGGCAAATTTTTGATCATATTTTCTCTAATTATCTTACTGAAAAACGCAGGCAACCTTACGCGTTGGTCGCTAAACGAAGCTTCAACAGCGCGCTCTGTAAGGCGTTCCAGTCAGTTTCGCTGCTGGAAATCAGCTCAATGCGGCTATCTGGTGGTGCAACGTTTTGCGTTTCAATGTGCAGGTCATCGCCCTGACGGTTGATGCGCACAAGACCTTCTGGTATCCGCATCACGCCTTTTACGCGTCCGACCGGCGCAAGTCGCGCCCATTCCAGAATGCCAATGGTGTCGAACACGGTATCAGCGTCGAATATCCAACCGCAGGCCTGGTGTCCTTGTCCGCTATTCAGACTGCGACGCCAGCGTTGATGCTCTGGCAGGCTTAATGCCGCTAATCCTTTTTTCTCGTTATGTTGATGCGAATGGGCAGCGCTGGCGGGTAACTCAGTTAAATTTCGACGAGGTAAATCCAGAAGATGACCTTCAATTTGCCCATGATCGCTGTGAATTAATTGCCGTTCGCCACCGTTTTGTTGCCACCAGCGTTGTAACGCTTGCTCGCTTTCTGGCGTAGCACGGTCGGATTTATTGGCGACAATGATGTCTGCGGCAGCCAGTTGATCACGGAAGTTTTCATTACCGACGCTTTTTTCGTCCAGCAGCAGGCGCGGATCGAGAATGCACAACGTGGCGCGCAGATCGATCCACGGTTCATAGACCGGCGCGGTTAACAGATCGAGGATCTGTTTCGGATGACCCAGTCCGGTCGGCTCTATCAGCAAGCGGTCTGGTTTTCCCTGGCGCAGTAAGGTATTCAACCCTACCTGCATGGGTAAACCATTAACGCAGCACATGCAGCCGCCGGGGATCTCTTTCAGCAATGCGCCGCTATCGGCGAGCAAAGCACCATCAATTCCGACTTCCCCAAATTCATTAACCAGAACCGCCCATTTTTCGTTGGGATCTTTGTGGGCTAGCAGATGAAGAATAGAGGTTGTTTTCCCGCTGCCGAGAAAACCGGTGATGAGGTTGGTCCTGGTCACAACGGCTCCGCAATAATCAGATGAGTTAACTGTGCGTTAATCCTGGCTAAAAAAGGCGGAAAAGAGAAGAGAGAGGGCGGACGAAGCGATGCTCCATCCGCTTTAACCGCAGAAATCGTTAAATTTTGAGGGTGTTTAATAGCGCCTGATGCGCGCCGAACTGCGCGATTTGTTGCCAGGCTTGTTCGATGGCCTGCACAAAATGCGGGTTATCTGGTAGGTCATCACCGAATACTTCACGCAAAGAAAGCAGGGCGGTGACGCGTTGTTCACTGCTACTGCCCGCAACGAGGTTGTGAATTTTATCGTAAAGCGGATCGCGGACATCGATAGCTTTTCCGGCATCATCTACGCCGCTCACATAGCGCATCCAACCTGCGACGCCTAATGCCAGTAACGGCCAGTTTGTTTCGCGAGCCAGATGGATGCGAATCCCTGCCAACATGCGTTGCGGTAATTTTTGACTGCCATCCATCGCGATTTGCCAGGTCTTATGTTTCAGCGCTGGATTGGCAAAACGTTCAATTAACGTATCCGCATAGTATGTTAAATCGACATCTTTAATCCGTAGCGTTGGCGCTTGCTCCTCCAGCATTAATGTTCTGGCGGCATGGCGAAATGCGCGGTCCTGCATGCAATCACTAATATGGGCGAATCCAGCCAGGTAGCCCAGATAAGCGAGAAAAGAGTGGCTGCCATTAAGCATGCGCAGTTTCATCTCTTCCCACGGCAGGACATCATCCACCATTTGTACACCTGCGATTTCCCAGGCTGGGCGCCCTGCGACGAAGTTATCTTCTACCACCCACTGGATAAACGGCTCGCAGCTAATTGCACAGGGATCATTCACGCCCAGATATTGGCTAATTTCTGCCAGTGATTCTTCCGTTGCTGCCGGGACAATGCGGTCGACCATGGTTCCCGGAAAGCTGACGTGTTCTTTTATCCACTCGGCAAGTTCTGGAGAGCGTTTTTCAGCCATCCCCAGCACCGCATTTTTCACCACATGACCATTGTCGGGAATATTATCGCAGGAAAGTACGGTAAACGGCGCAAGGCCACGTTCACGACGGCGTTTCAGCGCTTCGACAAGAATGCCTGGCGCGGAGTGAGGTTCTTCCGGGCTTTGTAAGTCATGAATAATCCGCGAATTATTGGTATCAAGCGCACCGGTGGCCGGGTCGATACAATAACCTTTTTCGGTAATGGTCAGGGACACAATTGCCACCTGCGGTTCGCAAAACTTCTCAATAATCGCCGCTAAGGAATCCAGTTTTGCATTCAGGCATTCATGAACGGCCCCGACAATAATCGCCTGATTGCCGTCTGCGCCTTTCTCCAACACGGTATATAAATGATCCTGTTCGCGAAGTTGGCTCATTAGCCGATCGCCGCTGAACAAACTGATTTCACAGATCCCCCAATCGCTGCTCTGGGCATTCAGCACACGGTCGGTCAGTAACGCCTGATGTGCGCGGTGAAAGGCTCCAAAGCCAAAATGAACGATACGGGATTTCAATTGCTGGCGATCGTAACGTGGAGTGTGAATGTGAGGCGGGAACGTAGTGGAGGCAATTGTGTTCATAGAAGTCACGTCTTAGTAACGATTGATTAACAACGCTAGTGTAAAGTTATATGACAGCAATTGAAATTGGTCTGGATTGTTAATGCGATGAAGTGTGAGGACGATCAATTTACAAGTGAATATTGCAGGCGAAAGGTGTTCAGGAGGCGCAAAATGAAGGATTGGTATAATAAATTAAAAAGGGACAGTCTGAGCTGTCCCTTTTCTGAATGTGGCTGAAGTTAGTCAGCACGCCCCATATAACGGCGTTCTTCGATATGGATACGAATTTTTTCGCCCGGGCTTAAGTATTCTGGTACCTGAATCACCAGGCCGGTGCTCAAGGTCGCCGGTTTGTTACGGGCACTGGCAGAAGCGCCTTTGATGCCAGGAGCGGTTTCAACGATTTCCAGATCAACGGTCTGCGGCAGTTCAAGCGCCAGCAGTTGACCGTCCCAGGTCAGAACCTGCATGTCTGGCATGCCGCCTTCCGGCATAAACAGCAGTTCTTCTTCAATCTGATCTTTGGTGAAGGTATACGGGGTATAGTCTTCTTTATCCATAAAGACATATTCGTTGCCATCGACGTAGGAGAAGTCAACGTAGCGGCGGGTCAGCGTCACGGTATCAACGATATCATCGCCTTTAAAGCGTTCTTCCACTTTCAGTCCGGTACGGACGTCTGAAAAACGCATTTTGTACAGCGTAGCGGCACCGCGGGCGGTAGGCGACTGAATATCAATGTCCTTAACCAGCAGCAGTTTGCCGTTGTAATTCAGTACCATACCTTTTTTAATTTCGTTCGCTCTTGGCATCGAAAAATTCCTGTTGTCGAAAATGTCAAAAATATCGCGACAAACTACTCGCGACGGGCCTTTCAGGCAAGTGGTATTCGCACTTTTGCTGGTGCCAAAAAGGTGGTAATGTGCGCGCTCCTCAATCCGGTGGTTAACCTTAAGAGAACAACGTATGGAATGCCGTCCGGGTTGCGGGGCGTGTTGCACCGCCCCCTCAATCTCCAGTCCTATTCCCGGTATGCCAGATGGCAAGCCCGCCAATACGCCCTGCATTCAGCTTGATGAACAGCAACGCTGTAAAATTTTCACATCTCCACTGCGGCCGAAAGTTTGCGCAGGCTTGCAGGCCAGTGCTGAAATGTGCGGTAACACGCGTCAGCAGGCCATGACCTGGCTTATCGATCTGGAAATGTTGACCGCGCCTTAAACATCTTTAATCCGCAGCAAGCAAAACAGGGTGGCGATAACCATCACCATCGCAAACCAGAACACCGCGTGATAATTCCAGATCTCGGCGACGATGCCCGCAACTGAACCAGCGATGATCCAGCCCACGCGCGACGTATTGGTATAGAGCGTGGTGGCTGAACCTGCCTGACCGGGCATCAGGTCCTGGAAATAGAGCATCCCGATACCGCCCAGAATGCCGATAAAAATAGCATTCAGCAGTTGTAAGCCCAACAGAATGACAGGTGAATGTGCCATCAGCATACCTGCGTAAAAACAGATGCCACCTACGGCGGCAACGCGCATTAAGAAGCGCTTACCCAGACGTTTGGCAAAATATCCGGCAATCAACATGGTCGGAATTTCCAGCCCGGCTGCGGTCCCCATCATCACGCCCGCCAGTTTCTCAGGAAGATGCAGTTCGTTGATAATAAATAGTGGCATGTTGATGATATACAGACTGTTCGAGCCCCACATCAATGTACAAATCACAAACAACAGCAGTGTATCGCGACGATTACGGCGAGGCGCTTCAACCGTGTCAGTTGCTTGCGGCACCTCTTTTTGCATCGACGGTAAAAACAACCACACCATCACACCGCAGACAATAAACGCCACGGCCGCGCTGAGATACATTACCGTAAAGCTGAATCCCATCGCTAAGGCATACGCCAGCGGCGGGCCAATGACCCACGCTAACGATACCTGGGCGCGTAAAAAAGAGCTGAACATCACCGCTTCACGCCCGGTTTTGTCGGCATGTTCACGAGCAAGAGCAAACATTTGCGGGTTGGCGGTAGAACCAAAGCTGCTTAAAAAAACGCCCACGAATAACAAAACAAAGTAGTTGCGATTCCAGGCAAAAAGGGTACAGGCCAGCATGCCTAACAGGCAGCAAAAGACAATCAGCGATTTACGATCGCCGCGTTTATCAGAGCGTCCGGCGAGAAACTGACTGACCAGAATTCCGATAACGGCGCTGCCGGTAAAGAAGAATCCCACCATCGCCGGGCGCGCGTGCACTTCATCAGTGAGGAAAATACTTAGCGTCGGGGTTTGCAGGGCGCCTGCAATACCGGTGAGAAAGGCAACAATTAAAAACGCCGCTGACGTCAGGTCAAACGATTTCGCGCTGGAAACTGCGGGGGAGTTATGCATGCTGGTCGATCAGTGAAAGATGAAGACGCGGAGTTTACGCTGCCTGTCAGAAAATAAACAGTCAGTGAAATCAAACTCGCTACGAATAATCAAAATGGCATTTCACTCTTGCTGATCCTCAGCTGACGCCGTCGAAATGCTAATGCTGATGGCTAATTTCACTGTCAGCATTTCAGATTTTTGGCAAAAAAATGTGCAGCACATCAAACTTTTGGACATAATTTAGCGGCTTCCCTTGCGTGCTGAAGAAGAAGTATTATTCTTGATTGAAACGTTTCAGCGCGATCTTGTCTTTAATCCTAAGCCAGGTTGGCGCTTTTTTTCTCATAGAAGCTGAATCGTTTCAATTCAGCAAGAGAGGAGAACTATGTTCCAGTTATCCGTACAGGACATCCATCCGGGCGAGAAGGCCGGAGACAAAGAAGAGGCTATTCGCAAGGTCGCCGCGGCGCTGGTGCAAGCCGGTAATGTAGCGGAAGGCTACGTCAATGGCATGCTGGCGCGCGAACAGCAAACCTCAACCTTTCTCGGCAACGGGATTGCTATTCCACACGGTACTACCGACACCCGCGATCAGGTACTGAAAACCGGCGTTCAGGTATTTCAGTTCCCGGAAGGTGTGACATGGGGTGAAGGTCAAGTCGCGTACGTGGCTATCGGTATTGCCGCCAGCTCCGATGAACATCTGGGCTTGCTGCGCCAACTAACCCATGTACTGAGCGATGATTCCGTTGCTGAACAACTGAAGTCAGCAACAACAGCAGAAGAACTTCGCGCATTGCTGATGGGCGAAAAGCAGAGTGAGCAGCTGAAGCTTGATAACGAAATGCTGACACTGGATATCGTTGCCAGTGATTTGCTGACCCTGCAAGCGTTAAACGCCGCTCGTCTGAAAGAAGCGGGCGCAGTTGACGCTACCTTCGTCACCAAAGCCATCAACGAGCAGCCATTAAATCTCGGGCAAGGCATCTGGCTGAGCGATAGCGCCGAAGGTAATCTGCGTAGCGCGATTGCGGTAAGCCGTGCGGCAAATGCTTTTGATGTGGACGGCGAAACGGCTGCCATGCTGGTGAGTGTGGCGATGAATGACGATCAGCCCGTCGCGGTTCTTAAGCGTCTCGCCGATTTGCTGCTCGACAATAAAGCTGACCGCTTGCTGAAAGCAGATGCGGCAACGCTGCTGGCACTGCTGACCAGCGATGATGCGCCGACCGACGACGTGTTAAGCGCGGAGTTTGTGGTGCGCAATGAACACGGCCTGCATGCCCGTCCAGGCACCATGTTGGTCAATACCATTAAACAATTTAACAGTGATATTACCGTGACAAACCTTGATGGCACCGGCAAACCGGCAAACGGACGTAGTCTGATGAAAGTTGTAGCACTTGGCGTTAAGAAAGGTCATCGCCTACGCTTTACCGCCCAGGGACCAGATGCTGAACAGGCGCTGAACGCCATTGGCGACGCCATCGCCGCAGGTCTTGGGGAGGGCGCGTAATGAGCAGACGTGTTGCTACGATCACCCTTAATCCGGCTTATGACCTTGTTGGTTTCTGCCCGGAAATTGAACGCGGCGAAGTGAACCTGGTAAAAACCACCGGTCTGCATGCGGCGGGTAAAGGTATCAACGTTGCCAAAGTTCTGAAAGATCTGGGTATTGATGTCACTGTTGGCGGCTTCCTCGGTAAAGATAACCAGGATGGGTTTCAGCAATTGTTCAGCGAGCTGGGCATTGCCAACCGTTTCCAGGTTGTACAGGGGCGCACCCGTATTAATGTCAAGTTGACGGAAAAAGACGGCGAAGTGACCGACCTCAACTTCTCGGGTTTTGAAGTCACTCCAGCCGACTGGGAACGCTTTGTGACGGATTCTCTGAGCTGGCTTGGTCAGTTCGATATGGTCTGTGTCAGCGGCAGTTTACCATCAGGCGTCAGCCCGGAAGCCTTCACCGACTGGATGACTCGCCTGCGTAGTCAGTGTCCTTGCATTATCTTTGATAGTAGTCGTGAAGCGTTAGTGGCAGGTTTGAAAGCGGCACCGTGGCTGGTGAAACCTAACCGCCGCGAGCTGGAAATCTGGGCTGGCCGTAAACTGCCTGAAATGAAAGATGTGATTGAAGCTGCGCATGCGCTGCGTGAACAAGGTATCGCGCATGTCGTTATTTCACTGGGTGCCGAAGGCGCGCTTTGGGTTAATGCCTCCGGCGAATGGATCGCCAAACCACCGTCAGTCGATGTCGTAAGCACCGTTGGCGCAGGGGATTCTATGGTTGGTGGCCTGATTTATGGCTTGCTGATGCGTGAATCCAGTGAACACACTCTGCGTCTGGCGACAGCTGTTGCTGCCCTGGCGGTAAGTCAAAGCAATGTGGGTATTACCGATCGTCCGCAGTTGGCCGCAATGATGGCGCGCGTCGACTTACAACCTTTTAACTGACAGCAGGAGAGGCATAATGAAAACGCTGCTGATTATTGACGCTAATCTCGGTCAGGCACGCGCCTATATGGCGAAGACCCTGCTGGGCGCGGCGGCGCGAAAAGCAAAACTGGAAATCATCGACAATCCGAACGACGCTGAAATGGCGATTGTTCTCGGTGATTCCATCCCGAACGACAGCGCGCTGAACGGTAAAAATGTCTGGCTGGGCGATATTTCCCGGGCAGTTGCGCACCCTGAGCTGTTCCTGAGTGAAGCCAAAGGCCATGCGAAACCTTACACTGCGCCGGTCGCTGCGACAGCACCGGTTGCTGCCAGTGGTCCGAAACGCGTAGTTGCGGTGACTGCTTGCCCGACCGGGGTGGCGCACACTTTTATGGCGGCAGAAGCCATTGAAACCGAAGCGAAAAAACGTGGCTGGTGGGTGAAAGTTGAAACTCGTGGCTCTGTAGGCGCGGGTAATGCCATCACCCCTGAAGAAGTGGCAGCGGCGGATCTGGTGATTGTGGCGGCAGATATTGAAGTCGATCTGGCGAAATTTGCTGGTAAACCGATGTATCGCACCTCTACCGGTCTGGCGCTGAAGAAAACCGCGCAGGAACTGGATAAAGCCGTTGCTGAAGCGACGCCTTACGAACCAGCAGGCAAAGCTCAAACGGCGGCGACTGAAGGCAAGAAAGAGAGTGCAGGCGCGTATCGTCACTTGCTGACGGGCGTTTCCTACATGTTGCCGATGGTGGTTGCTGGCGGTCTGTGTATCGCGCTTTCTTTTGCTTTTGGTATCGAAGCGTTTAAAGAGCCGGGTACGTTGGCAGCGGCGCTGATGCAGATTGGGGGCGGTTCAGCCTTTGCGCTGATGGTGCCGGTACTGGCAGGTTATATTGCCTTCTCTATTGCCGACCGTCCGGGCCTCACGCCTGGCCTGATTGGCGGTATGCTGGCGGTCAGCACCGGTTCTGGTTTCATTGGCGGTATTATTGCGGGCTTCCTGGCTGGTTACATTGCGAAGTTAATCAGTACGCAATTGAAACTGCCGCAGAGTATGGAGGCGCTGAAACCGATCCTGATCATTCCGCTGATTTCCAGTCTGGTGGTTGGTCTGGCGATGATCTACCTGATCGGTAAACCGGTTGCTGGCATCCTCGAAGCTCTGACTCACTGGCTGCAAACGATGGGGACTGCGAATGCTGTTCTGCTGGGCGCGATCCTTGGCGGCATGATGTGTACTGACATGGGTGGTCCGGTTAACAAAGCGGCATACGCGTTCGGTGTGGGTCTGCTGAGTACCCAAACCTATGGCCCAATGGCAGCGATTATGGCGGCAGGTATGGTGCCACCGCTGGCAATGGGGCTGGCAACGATGGTGGCGCGTCGCAAATTCGACAAAGCGCAGCAGGAAGGCGGCAAAGCAGCTCTGGTTCTGGGACTGTGCTTTATTTCCGAAGGTGCAATTCCGTTTGCTGCCCGTGATCCGATGCGTGTGCTGCCGTGCTGTATCGTTGGTGGGGCGTTGACTGGTGCAATCTCTATGGCGATTGGTGCGAAACTGATGGCACCGCACGGTGGTCTGTTTGTTCTGCTGATCCCGGGCGCAATTACGCCGGTACTGGGTTACCTGGTGGCAATTATTGCCGGTACGCTGGTGGCGGGTTTGGCTTATGCCTTCCTGAAACGTCCGGAAGTGGACGCGGTAGCGAAAGCAGCGTAATAAAAGGTGTGTTACAGGGCAGAAATTTCCTGCCCTGTATCATTTGAAGATCGCAAGGTGATTGACCCGTTCTTGAGGGTAACTCTATGAATTTATCTATTTTATCTTTAAGTTGAAACCTGAAATCTTCATCAAACATTAACCTTATTTTCTCAAGGGCAGATTAATTTCTGCCCTTTTTTATTGCTTCCGTTCTGTGCATCCCGTCACAAATTCTCCGTTTTTTTAATCCATGCATTTAATAGCGTTTTGTGAGCCTGTTCAAATCTGCCCATTTTGCTCATCTGGCGGCAATTTACTTTAAGTAAAACATGCATACTATGAGCACATGTTTAAATACGAACACATGTTTAAACGTTATTTGCAGTACCTATATTCTTGTGGATTGACAGAGTTGGTAATTTTTTACCAGGGGACGTGCTATGCGCGAAAAGGAATATGTCGTAATTATAGGTTCGGCGAATATTGATGTCGCCGGATATTTACATGAATCATTAAATTATGCGGATTCAAATCCAGGTAAAATAAAATTTACTCCTGGTGGAGTAGGGCGCAATATCGCGCAAAATCTGGCGTTACTGGGAAATAAAGTCTGGCTACTTAGCGCTGTAGGCAGTGATTTTTATGGTCAATCGCTCCTGACGCAAACCAATCAATCCGGTGTTTATGTCGAGAAATGCCTGATTGTGCCAGGGGAAAATACGTCGAGCTATTTATCATTGCTCGATAATACCGGTGAAATGTTGGTTGCTATAAATGACATGAATATTAGTAACTGTATTTCTGCGGAATATCTCGCACAGCACCGTGAATTTATCCAGGGAGCAAAGGTCATTGTCGCTGACTGTAATATCAGTGAAGAGGCGTTGGTCTGGATTCTGGATAATGCCGCCGACGTACCTGTATTTGTCGATCCAGTTTCGGCATGGAAATGTGTCAAAGTGCGCGACCGTCTAAGTCAGATCCACACCCTGAAGCCAAACCGCCTTGAAGCAGAAACCCTGAGCGGGATTGCGTTGTCAGGGCGTGAAGATGTCGCAAAAGTTGCCGCCTGGTTCCATCAACATGGCCTGAACCGCCTGGTACTGAGTATGGGCGGAGACGGCGTTTACTACAGTGAAATCGGCGGTGAAAACGGCTGTTCTGCACCGATTAAAACCAATGTCATTAATGTTACCGGAGCGGGCGATGCCATGATGGCAGGTCTTGCTTCGTGTTGGGTCGACGGTATGCCGTTTGCCGAATCTGTTCGTTTTGCACAGGGATGTTCGTCAATGGCGCTCTCCTGTGAATACACCAATAACCCCAATTTATCGATTGCCAACGTTATATCGTTAGTGGAGAACGCAGAATGTCTGAATTAAACATTTCCCCTGAATTATTACAAATTTCCCCGGAAGTTCAGGATGCTTTAAAAAGCAAAAAACCAGTAGTTGCGCTGGAATCGACCATTATCTCTCACGGTATGCCGTTTCCACAAAATGCCCAGACGGCAATTGAAGTGGAAGAAACTATTCGTAAACAGGGCGCTGTACCTGCCACTATCGCCATTATTGGTGGCGTCATGAAAGTGGGCTTAAGCAAAGAAGAAATTGAATTGCTGGGTCGTGAAGGACATAACGTAACCAAAGTTAGCCGTCGCGATTTACCTTTTGTTGTTGCCGCCGGAAAAAATGGCGCAACCACCGTTGCTTCAACGATGATTATTGCGGCGCTTGCCGGAATTAAAGTATTTGCAACCGGTGGTATTGGCGGTGTGCATCGCGGGGCGGAACATACCTTCGATATTTCTGCCGATTTGCAAGAACTGGCGCACACCAATGTCACCGTAGTTTGTGCCGGGGCGAAATCTATTCTCGATTTAGGCTTAACTACCGAATATTTAGAAACTTTCGGTGTACCGCTAATTGGCTATCAGACCAAAGCGCTGCCTGCGTTTTTCTGCCGTACCAGCCCGTTTGACGTCAGCATTCGTCTCGATAGTGCCACAGAAATTGCCCGCGCGATGGCGGTGAAATGGCAAAGCGGGCTGAACGGTGGCCTCGTGGTAGCGAACCCGATCCCGGAACAGTTTGCTATGCCGGAACACACTATCAATGCGGCGATCGATCAGGCGGTAGCTGAAGCTGAAGCGCAGGGTG
The DNA here is from genome assembly GCF_004212315.1 of Escherichia sp. E10V5. Lineage (NCBI taxonomy): Bacteria > Pseudomonadati > Pseudomonadota > Gammaproteobacteria > Enterobacterales > Enterobacteriaceae > Escherichia > Escherichia sp. E10V5. The sequence goes on along the minus strand of NZ_RHJM01000020.1, from coordinate 28,111 downwards.
TTATTGGTAAAGAAAGTACGCCGTTCTTGCTGGCGCGTGTTGCTGAACTGACCGGCGGTGACAGCCTGAAATCCAACATCCAGCTGGTGTTCAACAACGCCATTCTGGCGAGTGAAATTGCCAAAGAATACCAGCGTCTCGCGGGTTAATTTCCGACGGGCAGAAAGCCGTCGCCCGTACTGATCATACATACCGAAACCTGGCGCTGGCGCCGGGTTTACTGGCATAAAGGGAAAATCATTATGGATATAATGAGAAGTTTGGTGGGTATGGTGGTATTGCTGGCAATTGCGTTTGTGTTGTCGGTGAATAAAAAGGGCATCAGTTTGCGCACTGTTGGGGCCGCGCTGCTGCTGCAAATCGCCATTGGAGGCATCATGCTCTATTTTCCGCCGGGAAAATGGGCAGTAGAACAGGCGGCATTAGGCGTTCATAAAGTGATGTCTTACAGTGATGCCGGTAGCGCCTTCATTTTTGGTTCGCTGGTTGGGCCGAAAATGGATGTTCTCTTTGATGGCGCGGGCTTTATCTTCGCCTTTCGCGTACTCCCGGCGATTATCTTCGTCACTGCGCTTATCAGCCTACTGTACTACATTGGCGTAATGGGACTGCTGATTCGTATTCTTGGCAGTATTTTCCAGAAAGCCCTCAACATCAGCAAAATCGAATCTTTTGTTGCGGTTACCACTATTTTCCTCGGGCAAAACGAGATCCCGGCGATCGTAAAACCGTTTATCGATCGCATGAATCGCAACGAGTTGTTTACCGCAATTTGTAGCGGGATGGCGTCCATTGCTGGTTCGATGATGATTGGTTATGCCGGAATGGGCGTGCCGATTGACTACCTGTTAGCGGCATCGCTGATGGCTATCCCCGGCGGTATTTTGTTTGCGCGTATTCTTAGCCCAGCAACCGAGCCTTCGCAGGTGACATTTGAAAACCTGTCATTCAGCGAAACGCCGCCAAAAAGCTTTATCGAAGCGGCGGCGAGCGGTGCGATGACCGGGCTGAAAATCGCCGCTGGTGTGGCGACGGTGGTAATGGCGTTTGTCGCAATTATTGCGCTGATCAACGGCATTATCGGCGGAATTGGCGGCTGGTTTGGTTTCGCCAATGCCTCTCTGGAAAGTATTTTTGGCTATGTGCTGGCACCGCTGGCGTGGATCATGGGGGTAGACTGGAGTGATGCCAACCTTGCGGGTAGTCTGATTGGGCAGAAACTGGCGATAAACGAATTTGTTGCTTACCTGAGTTTCTCACCGTATCTGCAAACGGGTGGCACGCTGGAAGTGAAAACCGTGGCAATTATCTCCTTTGCGCTGTGTGGTTTTGCTAACTTTGGTTCTATCGGCGTTGTCGTTGGGGCGTTTTCGGCTATTTCGCCAAAACGTGCTCCGGAAATCGCCCAGCTTGGTTTACGGGCGCTGGCAGCAGCGACGCTTTCCAACCTGATGAGTGCGACTATTGCCGGGTTCTTTCTTGGGTTGGCGTAATGCTCGATTTGTAGTCCGGATAAGACGTATCCGGCAATCGCGCTATTGCAAATAATTTTTACTGCATCATCCCGGAGAATTTATTCTCCGGGTCCATCTCCAGCGCCAGTCCTGACAACTGCTTTCTGTTTTTAATTAGATACCCTTTCTTGTTTTTAATTAATAAACCGTCGTGAATGAATTGCGCGAGAACATATAAAAGATGTCGATAAGAAACGCCTAAATACTCTGCGGCTTGCGTGTGCTTTTCGTGATAAAGATCACTTTCCTGCGAGAGTAATATAAATGCTGCCAGGCGATTCACTAACGGAAATGATTGGTTCTGAGTTAAAGAAACAATATTGCGATAATTTTTATGACTTAAGGTGACGCAGAGTTTTCGTAAAAAAAGCGTGTCGTTTAATAACAGCGGACGGTAATGTTTCATAGGGAGCGCAAGGCACCAACACTCTTCAATAGCCTGTACCGCACGCGGTTCATGGTCTTTGTCGATTAACTCAATCTCGCCAATAAAACAGGGCGCGGCAAAGAAATCGATCAGCGACACGCGACCATTAGCTAGCGTGGCGTAAAGCCTGGCACGGCCTCGCGTCAGGTAAAACAGCCAGGACGGCTGTTGCCCTTCCTGCACAATGTAGTCACGCGCTAAAAAATGAAACAGTCGCGTATCGGCTGAAACATCCGTTGAAAAGCAATCCTTAAATGCGGATTCGTTAATCAGTTGTTGCTTCAATTCATTATTGTGGATTTCTTTCACGATGTTTATCCGCTATGAGATTTCTCATATTTAGCATACGTACGCTGTTGTTAAGATTCAATCATCGGCCCGGTCGAATTTTCTTTGCTGTAGAAAAAAATAACGCAACTGGAAACAGAGGAAATAAACAATGGAAAAGAGAAAAATTATTCTGGATTGTGATCCGGGTCATGATGATGCTATTGCCATAATGATGGCTGCGAAACATCCGGCGATTGATTTATTAGGTATCACTATTGTGGCGGGTAATCAGACGCTTGATAAAACATTAATTAATGGCCTGAATGTTTGCCAGAAACTGGAGATTAATGTTCCGGTTTATGCGGGGATGCCGCAGCCCATTATGCGTCAACAAATTGTTGCCGATAATATTCACGGTGAAACCGGACTGGATGGCCCGGTATTCGAGCCGTTGACCCGCCAGGCAGAAAACACTCATGCGGTGAAATACATCATCGATACCCTGATGGCAAGCGATGGCGATATCACTCTGGTGCCGGTTGGTCCATTGTCAAACATCGCGGTGGCAATGCGCATGCAACCCGCAATCCTGCCCAAAATCCGTGAAATTGTACTGATGGGCGGTGCTTACGGTACAGGTAACTTCACGCCGTCTGCCGAGTTCAACATCTTTGCTGACCCGGAAGCCGCACGCGTGGTGTTCACCTCCGGCGTTCCGTTGGTGATGATGGGCCTCGATCTCACCAACCAGACCGTTTGCACCCCGGACGTGATTGCACGGATGGAAAGGGCAGGCGGCCCTGCCGGGGAGCTGTTCAGCGACATCATGAACTTCACTCTCAAAACGCAGTTCGAAAACTACGGTCTGGCTGGCGGCCCGGTGCATGACGCCACCTGCATCGGTTATCTGATTAACCCGAATGGCATTAAAACCCAGGATATGTACGTCGAAGTGGACGTTAATAGCGGCCCTTGCTACGGGCGTACCGTCTGCGACGAGTTGGGCGTTCTTGGCAAGCCCGCCAATACCAAAGTCGGCATCACTATTGATACCGACTGGTTCTGGGGCTTAGTCGAAGAGTGCGTTCGCGGCTACATCAAAACCCATTAAGTGTTGATAACAAGCCGGGTCAGTATCGCAAGATGCAGCCCCGGCTATTTCTGATGGGCAGAAAGCCGTCGCCCAAAATGACATGAAGAGATAATAACTATGGATGTCATGAGAAGTGTTCTGGGAATGGTGGTATTGCTGACGATTGCGTTTTTACTGTCAGTAAACAAGAAGAAGATCAGCCTGCGTACCGTTGGCGCGGCGTTAGTGTTACAGATCGTGATTGGCGGCATAATGCTGTGGTTACCGCCAGGGCGTTGGCTCGCTGAAAAAGTCGCTTTTGGCGTGCATAAAGTGATGGCGTACAGCGACGCGGGTAGCGCATTTATCTTCGGTTCTCTGGTCGGACCGAAAATGGATACCTTATTTGATGGCGCAGGATTTATCTTTGGTTTCAGAGTATTACCGGCAATTATCTTCGTCACTGCACTGGTGAGTATTCTCTACTACATCGGTGTGATGGGGATCTTAATTCGCATTCTTGGCGGTATATTCCAGAAAGCATTAAATATCAGCAAGATTGAGTCATTCGTCGCGGTCACTACCATTTTCCTTGGGCAAAACGAAATTCCGGCGATCGTGAAGCCCTTTATCGATCGTCTGAATCGCAATGAGCTGTTTACAGCTATTTGCAGCGGTATGGCCTCAATTGCCGGTTCGACGATGATTGGTTACGCTGCACTGGGCGTGCCTGTGGAATATTTGCTGGCGGCATCGTTAATGGCGATCCCCGGTGGGATCTTGTTTGCCCGCCTGTTAAGCCCGGCTACGGAATCTTCGCAGGTTTCCTTTAATAACCTCTCTTTCACCGAAACACCGCCAAAAAGCATTATTGAGGCCGCTGCTACAGGGGCAATGACCGGGCTGAAAATCGCTGCGGGTGTGGCAACAGTAGTCATGGCATTTGTTGCCATCATTGCGTTAATTAACGGTATTATCGGCGGCGTTGGCGGCTGGTTTGGTTTTGAGCAAGCCTCGCTGGAGTCCATTTTAGGTTATCTGCTGGCCCCGCTGGCGTGGGTGATGGGTGTTGACTGGAGTGATGCAAATCTTGCCGGGAGTTTGATTGGGCAGAAGCTGGCGATCAATGAATTTGTTGCTTATCTCAATTTCTCGCCATATCTGCAAACGGGTGGCTCTCTGGATGCTAAAACCGTGGCGATTATTTCTTTTGCGCTGTGCGGTTTCGCTAACTTTGGTTCTATCGGGGTAGTGGTTGGGGCATTTTCTGCGGTTGCGCCACACCGTGCGCCGGAAATCGCCCAGCTTGGTTTACGGGCGCTGGCGGCGGCGACGCTTTCCAACCTGATGAGTGCGACCATTGCCGGGTTCTTTATTGGTTTAGCGTAGTGCGCGATTTATGAGCCGGATAAGACGCGTTAAGCGTCGCATCCGGCAACATTGTTACACCATTGGCACTAATGAAAGCGCGTTATCGGCAGACAGGGTAGGGTTGTTTAAGCTGCCGCTGGCGCGCGAAATTGCCGCGCAGGCCATCGCAAAATGGGCGCTATCACGGAAACTGCTTCCTTCCAGAAAGCTATACACCAGGCCCGCCATAAAACCATCGTCAGCACCAAAACTGTCTACCGTCGTATGTGCTGGCGGAGTCAGCAAAAATTGTTCACCATCCTTTTCGCTGCAATAAACTGACTCATCGGGCAAATAAACAAACAGATGCTGAACACCTTGCTGATGCAACGCATTCACTGCGGCATTATGATCAGCATCGCTGGTTATCGGCTGGCCCCATAAAATTTCCAGCTCTGGCAAAGTGGGTTTCAGAGTGTGAATATGCGCCAGCCAGTGTTTGATTTTGCCCGCTTTAAATTCTGAAACGGTATCGACAAACACCGGGATTTCATCGGCAAGGGTGAAGACCCACTCCAGCGCCTCGGCAGTCAGGTTACAATCTGCCAGCACCACGCCCGCATGATGAAGTAAATCGCGCGACCCGTTCAGTAGTTGCGGTGTCAACTGTTCCAGCAGATGGGTATCGTTAATCGCCAGCACGGTTTCATCGTCTCGATTGGCAATTGCCAGATACGTCGATGTGCTTTGGCCGTGTAAACGAACACAGCCGGAGACATTCACTCCGGCGCGGCGCGTCTCTTCCAGGAGCATTTCGCCATAAAAGTCATCGCCAATCACCGAGAGTAAATGGACGTCGCGGCCTAACAGCGCCAGATTGTGGGCAATGTTGCGCCCAACGCCGCCCGCCGAGCAATGAATCGTACCGGGATTAGAGGCCGCTTGCGGATAACGGATATCCGCCATCCCGCGAATATCCATATTGATTGTTCCCACCACCACGCAATATTCCTGCTCGGTGAGAATGTAACCTTTGCCTTTAATCCGCCCTTTGCGCATTAAATCCATAATATGCGCCGCAACGCGCGAACGGCTAATTTGCAGCATATCCGCAATTTCATTCTGCTGAATCAGCGGGTTACGCCGTAAAATTGCAAGGATTTCCTTCTCCCGGTTGTTCATTTTCAGGCTACCGCTTTTTCAGTTTGTTGCGCTTTCAGCCAGGCGATCTCTTCTGCCCAGATATCCGGGTTGATGGTTTCGAGGATCAGCGGAATCCCGTCGAAGCGGTCGTCCTGCATGATCCAGCGGAACGCATCATGACCGATATTGCCTTCACCAAGGCTATGATGGCGGTCAACGCGGCTGCCAAAGGTACTTTTCGCATCGTTGAGGTGCATCCCGCGCAGATACTTAAAGCCAACAATACGAGCAAAATCAGCGAACGTTTTCTCGCATTCGGCTGGAGTACGCAAATCATACCCGGCAGCGAAAGCATGGCAGGTATCAATGCAGACGCCGACGCGGGATTTATCTTCCACACCGTCGATAATCGCCGCGAGATGTTCGAATTTAAATCCAAGGTTGCTGCCCTGACCGGCGGTATTTTCAATAACCGCGGTCACACCTTGTGTTTTATCCAGTGCAATGTTGATGGATTCGGCAATACGCGCAAGGCAATCCTCTTCTGAAATCTGCATCAGATGGCTGCCAGGGTGGAAGTTGAGCAAAGAAAGTCCCAGTTGTTCGCAACGCTGCATTTCATCTATAAAGGCATCGCGCGATTTTTCCAGGGCTTCAGCGACCGGATGTCCGAGGTTAATCAGATAACTGTCGTGGGGAAGAATTTGCGCCGATGTGTAGTGATATTTTTCACAGGCGGCTTTGAATTCATCGATGGTTTGCGTCGTGAGCGGTGCGGCACGCCACTGACGTTGGTTTTTGGTGAACAAGGCAAACGCGGTTGCGTCGATTTCGGCGGCGCGAATTGCGGCATTTGCCAGACCGCCAGCAGCACTAACGTGCGCTCCAATGTATTTCATGCGAGGACTCCTGTTAAACCCGCTGGAGGAAAACGGTAATGATAGCGGGTTAACAGGAGCAAGATGTAGTGGTTTATGCGATGACGCTTTGAATCACATAGTTAATTGCACCACCACCAACAATCAGCCAGGCAAACAGTACCAGTGCCATCAGCAGAGGTTTCGCCCCGGCTTTTTTCAGCGCGCTGACGTGAGTGGTCAGACCCAGCGCCGCCATCGCCATTGCCAGCAGGAATGTATCCAGCGTTACCAGCATGTTCACCACGCTCTGCGGTAACAGGTGGAACGAGTTAAAGATGGCAACTACGATGAACAAGATGGCAAACCACGGAATAGTGATTTTGCTTTTCTCGCCGCTGTTCGCCCCAGACAGCTGTTTAACACGCGCCGCCAGCAGGATGAGGAACGGGGCCAGCATCATCACGCGCAGCATTTTGGAAATAACCGCTGCGTTTTCTGCATCCGGGCTGATGGCATGACCTGCCGCCACCACCTGCGCCACTTCGTGCACAGTAGAACCAATGTAGATACCGAAAGTTTCCGGGCTAAACCATTGAGACATCAGTGGATATATCGCCGGGTAGAGGAAAATCGCGACGGTCCCGAAGATAACAACGGTTGCAACAGCCACGGTTACTTTACTGGCTTCCGCTTTCACTACCGGCTCAGTCGCCAGTACCGCTGCAGCACCACAGATACTGCTACCGGCACCGATCAACCAGCTGGTGTGCTTATCCAGACCAAACACTTTCTGCCCCAGGAAGCAAGCCAGCAGGAAGGTACTGGACAGCGTCAGCACGTCAATGATGATCCCACTGATACCGACATCGGCAATTTGTGAGAACGTCAGACGGAAGCCATAAAGAATGATACCCAGACGTAATAAATATTGCTTGGCAAACAGCACGCCACCGTCACAGCTTTTCCAGATGTGCGGATAGATGGTGTTGCCTAAAACCATCCCCAACAAGATTGCGAGGGTGAGGGCACTAAACCCGGCACCCGCAATCGCGGGAATGGAACCACCCCACAGGGCGACCCCGGTGATAACTGCACTCAGGGCTAACCCCGGAATAAAATGCCACAGTGTACGATGTTGTTTCTGTAAGGTGATATTCGTCATAACCCTCTCCTTTAACCGGGCATAAGGTTACGACTAACTGGTTTAAAAATAAAATTGATTATATATTTATAATTAATCTTTATAAGTGGTAAGCGACTATGCACATCACCCTCCGGCAGTTGGAAGTTTTTGCAGAAGTATTGAAAAGTGGATCAACCACCCAGGCGTCGGTGATGCTGGCGTTGTCGCAATCAGCAGTGAGCGCAGCCTTGACCGACCTGGAAGGGCAGCTTGGCGTGCAACTATTTGATCGCGTGGGTAAAAGACTGGTTGTTAATGAACACGGGCGGCTGCTCTATCCGCGTGCGTTGGCACTGCTTGAACAGGCGATTGAAATCGAACAACTGTTTCGCGAAGACAACGGCGCGATTCGTGTCTATGCCAGTAGTACCATCGGTAACTACATTCTGCCTGCAGTCATCGCCCGTTATCGCCATGATTATCCGCAGTTGCCGATTGAACTGAGCGTTGGGAACAGCCAGGACGTGATGCAAGCGGTGCTGGATTTCCGCGTTGATATTGGCTTTATTGAAGGACCGTGCCACAGCACTGAAATCATTTCTGAACCGTGGCTGGAAGACGAGCTGGTGGTTTTCGCCGCGCCGACTTCGCCGCTGGCTCGTGGTCCGGTCACTTTAGAACAGCTGGCCGCTGCGCCGTGGATCCTGCGTGAACGCGGTTCCGGCACGCGGGAGATCGTCGATTATCTGTTACTGTCGCATTTACCGAAGTTTGAGATGGCGATGGAATTAGGTAACTCCGAGGCAATCAAACATGCGGTGCGTCATGGGTTGGGAATTAGTTGCCTGTCGCGAAGGGTCATTGAAGATCAATTGCAGGCTGGCACATTAAGTGAAGTTGCTGTCCCTCTGCCGCGCCTGATGCGTACGTTGTGGCGTATACATCATCGGCAGAAACACCTTTCCAACGCGTTACGGCGCTTTCTGGAGTACTGCGATTCCTCCACTTTGCCGCGTTAATCTGTTGTACAGAAACCTACGGGGGCTGTGTCGATTTCGCGACGCAGCACCACCGGTATACATTCGCCGGAAAAGAGATTGGTTGCTTTACTTATAATCCCTGGACGATCATGAAGGTGTCTTATAAAAGCGTATTTCTACCGGAAGGATTGCAAATCGTCTGCTACAATCGCGCCTCATTTTTAAGATGGATAGCATTTTCGTATGGTTTCCGAAACTAAAACCACAGAAGCGCCGGGCTTACGCCGTGAATTAAAGGCGCGTCACCTGACGATGATTGCCATTGGCGGTTCCATCGGTACGGGTCTTTTTGTTGCCTCTGGCGCAACGATCTCTCAGGCAGGTCCAGGTGGGGCGCTGCTCTCGTATATTCTGATCGGCCTGATGGTTTACTTCCTGATGACCAGTCTTGGTGAACTGGCGGCATATATGCCGGTTTCTGGTTCCTTTGCCACTTACGGTCAGAACTATGTTGAAGAAGGCTTTGGCTTCGCGCTGGGCTGGAACTACTGGTACAACTGGGCGGTAACTATCGCCGTTGACCTGGTGGCCGCTCAGTTGGTCATGAGCTGGTGGTTCCCGGACACCCCGGGTTGGATCTGGAGTGCGCTGTTCCTCGGCGTTATCTTCCTCCTGAACTACATTTCAGTTCGTGGCTTTGGCGAGGCGGAATACTGGTTCTCACTGATCAAAGTCACCACGGTCATTGTCTTTATCATCGTCGGCGTGATGATGATTATCGGCATCTTCAAAGGCGCACAGCCTGCGGGCTGGAGCAACTGGACGATTGGCGAAGCACCATTTGCTGGTGGTTTTGCGGCGATGATCGGTGTGGCAATGATTGTCGGCTTCTCTTTCCAGGGAACCGAGCTGATCGGTATTGCTGCAGGCGAGTCCGAAGAACCGGCGAAAAACATTCCACGCGCGGTACGTCAGGTGTTCTGGCGAATCCTGCTGTTCTATGTGTTCGCAATCCTGATCATCAGCCTGATCATTCCATACACCGATCCGAGCCTGCTGCGTAATGATGTTAAAGACATCAGCGTCAGCCCGTTCACCCTGGTGTTCCAGCATGCGGGTCTGCTCTCTGCGGCGGCGGTGATGAACGCGGTTATTCTGACGGCGGTGCTGTCAGCGGGTAACTCCGGTATGTATGCGTCTACTCGTATGCTGTACACCCTGGCGTGTGACGGTAAAGCACCGCGCATTTTCGCTAAATTGTCGCGTGGCGGCGTACCGCGTAACGCACTGTATGCGACCACGGTAATTGCAGGTCTGTGCTTCCTGACCTCCATGTTTGGTAACCAGACGGTATACCTGTGGCTGCTGAACACCTCCGGTATGACAGGCTTTATCGCCTGGCTGGGAATTGCGATCAGCCATTATCGTTTCCGTCGCGGTTATGTGCTGCAGGGGCATGATATTAACGATCTGCCGTACCGTTCAGGCTTCTTCCCGCTGGGACCGATCTTCGCTTTTGTGCTGTGCCTGATTATCACTCTGGGCCAGAACTACGAAGCGTTCCTGAAAGACACTATCGACTGGGGTGGCGTAGCGGCAACCTATATTGGCATCCCGCTGTTCCTTATGATCTGGTTTGGCTATAAGTTGATTAAAGGAACCCACTTCGTACGCTACAGCGAAATGAAGTTCCCGCAGAACGATAAGAAATAAGTTTTACCCCTTCCTTAATAAAGCCCTCTCAACCGAGAGGGCTTTTTCTTTTCCTTAGTATTCATGCGGATATAAAATTTAACATTTGGATTGATAATTGTTATCGTTTGCATTATCGTTACTCCGAAATCAAAAAAGGCTGACAAATCAGAGGCTGTTCAGGCTTTTGGGATGATCACCTGCATACAAAAAAGTCTACCGCGATGCTGCCGTACGCAAGGGGACATGAAGAAGATGTGAGCGATAACCCATTTTATTTTCGTAGTTACCTCATGGAGATATGGAATGTTTAGGTTGAACCCTTTCGTACGGGTCGGGCTGTGTTTGTCCGCAGTTTCATGTGCATGGCCTGTGTTAGCGGTTGATGATGATGGCGAAACGATGGTAGTCACGGCATCTTCCGTTGAACAAAACCTCAAAGATGCGCCCGCCAGTATCAGTGTCATTACCCAGCAAGATTTGCAACGTAAACCAGTGCAAAATTTGAAGGATGTCCTCAAAGAAGTGCCGGGCGTACAACTGACTAACGAAGGGGACAACCGTAAGGGCGTCAGTATTCGTGGTCTGGATAGCAGCTACACCCTGATTCTTGTCGATGGTAAACGTGTTAACTCGCGCAATGCCGTCTTCCGCCATAATGACTTTGACCTGAACTGGATCCCGGTCGATTCCATCGAACGTATCGAAGTGGTACGTGGCCCGATGTCTTCACTGTATGGTTCCGATGCGCTCGGCGGCGTGGTGAACATCATCACTAAAAAAATCGGCCAGAAATGGTCAGGTACGGTAACGGTAGATACCACCATTCAGGAACATCGCGATCGCGGTGACACCTACAACGGCCAGTTCTTCACGAGTGGACCGCTGATTGACGGCGTGCTGGGAATGAAAGCTTACGGCAGCCTGGCAAAACGTGAAAAGGATGACCCGCAGAGTTCCTCTACTACCGACACGGGAGAAACGCCGCGTATTGAAGGATTCTCCAGCCGCGACGGCAATGTCGAATTTGCCTGGACGCCGAATCAAAATCACGATTTTACCGCTGGTTACGGTTTCGACCGCCAGGATCGCGATTCTGACTCGCTGGACAAAAACCGCCTCGAACGCCAGAACTACTCCGTAAGCCATAATGGGCGCTGGGATTACGGCACCAGCGAACTGAAATATTATGGTGAGAAAGTCGAGAACAAAAACCCTGGCAACAGTAGCCCGATTACTTCCGAAAGTAACACGGTCGATGGTAAATACACGCTGCCGCTGACGGCTATCAATCAGTTTGTCACGGTGGGTGGTGAATGGCGCCACGACAAACTTAGCGATGCGGTGAACCTGACCGGCGGCACCAGCACTAAAACGTCCGCCAGTCAGTACGCGCTGTTTGTGGAAGATGAATGGCGGATCTTCGAGCCGCTGGCGCTGACGACCGGCGTGCGTATGGACGATCACGAAACCTACGGCGAACACTGGAGTCCGCGAGCCTATCTGGTCTATAACGCCACCGATACCGTAACAGTAAAAGGCGGCTGGGCGACGGCTTTTAAAGCACCTTCGTTATTACAACTTAGCCCCGACTGGACGACCAACTCCTGCCGTGGCGCATGCAAGATTATTGGTAGCCCGGACCTGAAACCAGAAACCAGCGAAAGTTGGGAGCTGGGGCTTTACTACATGGGCGAAGAAGGTTGGTTGGAAGGCGTTGAATCCAGTGTGACCGTCTTCCGCAATGATGTGAAAGATCGTATTAGCATCAGCCGTACATCTGACGTCAATGCTGCGCCGGGTTACCAAAACTTTGTTGGTTTTGAAACGGGGGCAAACGGTCGACGTATACCGGTGTTCAGTTACTACAACGTCAATAAAGCACGTATTCAGGGTGTGGAAACTGAGTTGAAAATCCCGTTCAACGATGAATGGAAGCTGTCACTCAACTACACCTACAACGATGGACGCGATGTCAGCAACGGTGAAAACAAACCGCTATCCGATCTGCCGTTCCATACCGCTAACGGTACGCTGGACTGGAAACCGCTGGCGCTGGAAGACTGGTCGTTCTATGTTTCTGGTCACTACACCGGTCAGAAACGAGCCGACAGCGATACCGCTAAAACACCGGGCGGTTATACCATCTGGAATACCGGCGCGGCCTGGCAGGTGACCAAAGATGTCAAACTGCGCGCAGGCGTGCTGAACCTGGGCGACAAAGATCTGAGTCGTGATGACTACAGCTATAACGAAGACGGGCGTCGTTACTTTATGGCAGTGGATTATCGCTTCTGATGAGGAGATGCCCGGCGAACCGGGCGAACTTTCACTTCAGTAAATACTGCGCATGGAAGCGCAGATGATCCTCTATAAAAGAAGCAATGAAGTAATAACTGTGATCATAACCAGGTTGAATACGTAGCGTCATCGGCCACGCTTTCTGGCGCGCAGCTTCTGCCAGTACCGCGGGTTGAAGCTGGTCGGCAAGAAACTGATCGTTATCACCCTGATCGATAAGCGTCGGAATCACATCTTGCGCATTGCTGGCGTACATCAGCGCGCAACTGTCCCATTCCAGCCATGCATTTTTGTCCTCACCTAAATAGGTGCTAAACGCTTTGATTCCCCACGGGACGCAGCACGGATTCACAATCGGCGCAAAGGCCGAAACACTGGTGTATTTGCCCGGATTTTTCAGCGCCATAATCAATGCGCCATGACCCCCCATCGAATGACCGCTAATAGCACAGCGATCGCTGACGTTAAATTGCGATTGAATCAGCGTTGGTAATTCATCGCGCAGGTAATCATACATCCGGTAATGCGTCGCCCACGGTGGTTGCGTGGCGTTGAGATAAAACCCTGCACCCTGGCCTAAATCGTAGCCATCATCGTTGGCAACCTGTTCGCCGCGCGGGCTGGTGTCTGGCATCACCAGCACAATCCCCAGTTCTGCCGCTACGCGCTGAGCGCCTGCTTTGGTGGTGAAGTTCTCGTCATTGCAGGTTAAACCTGAAAGCCAGTACAGCACAGGCGGAGGGGCGTTGTCGCGGGGCGGTGGGAGAAAGATGCTGAACGTCATCGGGCAATTTAAGGTACTGGAGTCGTGCCGCCAGCGTTGCTGCCAGCCTTCAAAACAGCGGTGCTCTTCGAGCATTTCCATGCGTGGCTCCTTGTTGTGTTGTTTGCATTTTAGTCATCATACCGTTTATTCAATGCGCTGTGAGTAACTTTCACTTCCGCATATGCATAACGATGTTTTAACATCTAACGCTGAAAGGCAGCGGCAATTACAATAATTATCGCTGTGAATACTGGATTATGTGCGCCACCTCACGCACAATAATCGGGCTGCTAATCAGCTTAATAACTTTGCCCCCACGCAGGGCGGAGGCGTCACACCTGCAGGAGAAAACATAAATGCCATCACTCAGTAAAGAAGCGGCCCTGGTTCATGAAGCGTTAGTTGCGCGAGGACTGGAAACACCGCTGCGCCCGCCCGTGCATGAAATGGATAACGAAACGCGCAAAAGCCTTATCGCCGGTCATATGACTGAAATCATGCAGCTATTGAATCTCGACCTCGCTGATGACAGTTTGATGGAAACGCCGCATCGCATCGCTAAAATGTATGTCGATGAAATTTTCTCCGGTCTGGATTACGCCAATTTCCCGAAAATCACCCTCATTGAAAACAAAATGAAGGTCGATGAAATGGTCACCGTGCGCGATATCACCCTGACCAGCACCTGCGAGCACCATTTTGTCACTATCGATGGCAAAGCGACGGTAGCCTATATCCCGAAAGATTCGGTGATTGGCCTGTCGAAAATTAACCGCATCGTGCAGTTCTTTGCCCAGCGCCCGCAGGTGCAGGAACGTCTGACTCAGCAAATCCTCATTGCGCTGCAAACGCTGCTGGGGACCAATAACGTGGCTGTCTCCATCGACGCGGTGCATTACTGCGTGAAAGCGCGTGGCATCCGCGATGCAACCAGCGCCACGACAACGACCTCCCTCGGTGGTTTGTTCAAATCCAGTCAGAATACGCGGCACGAGTTTCTGCGCGCTGTGCGTCATCACAACTGATTAAAAGGCAGGAACCATGGAGCGCAACGTCACGCTCGATTTTGTTCGCGGCGTCGCCATTCTGGGGATCCTGCTATTAAACATCAGCGCCTTTGGTTTACCAAAGGCGGCTTATCTCAATCCCGCCTGGTATGGCACTATTACCCCATCCGACGCCTGGACCTGGGCGTTTTTGGATCTCATCGGCCAGGTAAAATTCCTCACGCTTTTTGCGCTGCTGTTTGGCGCGGGCCTGCAAATGTTGCTGCCGCGCGGCAGACGCTGGATTCAGTCGCGGTTAACACTGTTAGTCTTGCTGGGCTTTATTCACGGTTTATTGTTCTGGGACGGCGATATCCTGCTGGCTTACGGGTTGGTGGGCTTAATCAGTTGGCGACTGGTGCGCGATGCGCCATCGGTAAAAAGTTTATTTAATACTGGCGTGATGCTGTATCTGGTGGGGATTGGCGTTTTGCTGTTGCTGGGGTTGATTTCTGACAGCCAGACCAGCCGCGCCTGGACGCCAGATGCATCGGCCATTTTGTATGAAAAATACTGGAAACTTCATGGCGGCGTCGAAGCGATCAGTAACCGTGCCGATGGCGTAGGCAACAGTTTACTGGCACTGGGCGCGCAGTATGGCTGGCAACTGGCGGGGATGATGTTAATTGGCGCGGCGCTGATGCGCAGCGGCTGGCTGAAAGGGCAGTTCAGCTTACATCACTATCGTCGTACCGGTTTTGTGCTGGTAGCAATTGGTGTGCTGATTAACCTTCCTGCTATCGCACTGCAATGGCGGCTGGACTGGGCGTATCGCTGGTGTGCCTTCTTACTTCAAATGCCGCGTGAACTTAGCGCGCCGTTTCAGGCAATTGGCTATGCGTCGCTGTTTTATGGCTTTTGGCCGCAATTAAGCCGCTTCAGGCTGGTGCTGGCAATCGCCTGCGTCGGACGGATGGCGCTAACCAATTATCTACTGCAAACGCTGATTTGTACCACGCTGTTTTACCACCTCGGTTTGTTTATGCAGTTTGACCGCCTGGAGTTGCTGGCGTTTGTCGTTCCGGTATGGCTGGC
The DNA here is from genome assembly GCF_004212315.1 of Escherichia sp. E10V5. NCBI lineage: Bacteria > Pseudomonadati > Pseudomonadota > Gammaproteobacteria > Enterobacterales > Enterobacteriaceae > Escherichia > Escherichia sp. E10V5. Next base: position 12,532 of record NZ_RHJM01000020.1, on the reverse strand, counting down.
GAACCTGCTTTTCTCTGTTATCTGGCTGCGTTACTTCCGTCAGGGGCCGGTGGAATGGCTCTGGCGTCAGTTAACCTTGCGCGCTGCCGGACCTGCATTATCTAAAACATCCAGATAACGATCTGGATCACATTCATTAACAAAACGGCTGTAACCGTTTCCATTGCTGTGACTCGATTCACGAAGTCCTGTATTCAGTGCTGACAAAATAGCCGCCAGCAAGCAGTAACCTACTGCAATCTCATAACAGGTAGTGAATATGATCACCATTCGTGATGTAGCGCGTCAGGCTGGCGTCTCTGTGGCAACGGTTTCCCGGGTGCTCAATAACAGCACGCTGGTAAGTGCCGACACGCGTGAAGCAGTTATGAAAGCGGTGAGTGAGTTGGATTATCGGCCAAATGCCAATGCACAGGCGCTGGCAACTCAGGTGAGCGATACCATCGGTGTGGTGGTCATGGATGTTTCAGATGCATTTTTCGGCGCATTGGTTAAAGCTGTCGATCTCGTTGCCCAGCAACATCAGAAATATGTGTTGATTGGCAATAGCTATCATGAAGCGGAAAAAGAGCGTCACGCCATCGAAGTGCTAATCCGCCAGCGTTGTAACGCATTGATTGTTCATTCAAAGGCGTTAAGTGACGACGAGCTGGCGCAATTTATGGACAACATTCCCGGCATGGTGCTCATCAATCGGGTTGTGCCAGGCTATGCCCATCGCTGTGTTTGTCTGGATAATATCAGCGGTGCCAGAATGGCGACGCGCATGTTGCTGAACAACGGCCATCAACGTATCGGTTATCTCTCTTCCAGCCACAGCATTGAAGATGACGCAATGCGTAAAGCGGGCTGGATAAGCGCGCTGAAAGAGCAGGATATTGTTCCGCCGGAAAGCTGGATTGGCACGGGGACGCCGGATATGCCAGGCGGCGAGGCGGCGATGGTTGAACTACTCGGGCGCAATCTACAACTTACCGCTGTATTTGCCTATAACGACAATATGGCCGCTGGCGCTCTGACGGCATTAAAAGATAATGGCATTGCGATTCCGTTACATCTCTCAATCATCGGTTTCGATGATATCCCCATTGCTCGTTACACCGACCCGCAATTAACGACCGTGCGTTACCCCATTGCTTCGATGGCAAAATTAGCCACGGAACTGGCCTTGCAGGGGGCAGCAGGCAACATTGATCCGCGTGCCAGCCACTGTTTTATGCCGACGTTAGTGCGCCGCCATTCTGTCGCAATACGCCAGAATGCGGCGGCGATCACTAACTGAGCAAATCAGGGGATGTAACCGCTTTCAATTTGTGAGTGATTTCACAGTATGTTAACAATGTGGTAGCTATGATTGCACCGTTTTAACGTTGTAACTTGTATGTAACAGCGAATAATCGCTTTTATCGAGGTTATGGCGTCATAACAACAATTAGAGCCGTTTTATGGAGCGTTACCGGGCATGGACGAACGGATTTTTAAAAATGAGCTTCGGCGTTCAGTAACACTTCATTAACCATACTGGCCCGCCGAGCATTTATCTCAAGCACTACCCTGCATAAGAAAAACCGGAGATACCATGAATAAGAAGGTGTTAACCCTGTCTGCTGTGATGGCCAGCATGTTATTCGGCGCCGCTGCACACGCTGCTGATACCCGTATTGGTGTGACGATTTATAAATATGACGATAACTTTATGTCTGTTGTGCGTAAGGCTATCGAACAGGATGCGAAAGCAGCACCAGACGTCCAGTTGCTGATGAATGATTCACAGAATGACCAGTCCAAGCAGAACGATCAGATTGACGTGCTGTTGGCGAAAGGGGTGAAGGCGCTGGCAATCAACCTGGTTGACCCGGCAGCTGCGGGTACGGTGATTGAGAAAGCGCGCGGGCAAAACGTGCCGGTGGTTTTCTTCAACAAAGAACCTTCCCGTAAGGCACTGGATAGCTACGACAAAGCCTACTACGTTGGTACTGACTCCAAAGAGTCCGGCATTATCCAGGGCGATCTGATTGCTAAACACTGGGCGGCGAATCAGGGGTGGGATCTGAACAAAGACGGTCAGATTCAGTTCGTACTGCTGAAAGGCGAGCCGGGCCATCCGGACGCAGAAGCACGCACCACTTACGTGATTAAAGAACTGAACGACAAAGGCATCAAAACTGAACAGTTACAGTTAGATACCGCTATGTGGGACACTGCTCAGGCGAAAGATAAGATGGACGCCTGGCTGTCTGGCCCGAACGCCAACAAAATCGAAGTGGTTATTGCTAACAACGATGCGATGGCAATGGGTGCGGTTGAAGCGCTGAAAGCACACAACAAGTCCAGCATTCCGGTGTTTGGCGTCGATGCGCTGCCAGAAGCTCTGGCGCTGGTGAAATCCGGTGCGCTGGCGGGTACCGTACTGAATGATGCCAACAACCAAGCGAAAGCGACTTTTGATCTGGCGAAAAACCTGGCCGATGGCAAGGGCGCCGCTGACGGCACCAACTGGAAAATCGACAACAAAGTGGTTCGCGTACCTTATGTTGGCGTAGACAAAGATAACCTGGCTGAATTCAGCAAGAAATAAGACTGAACGGGCGCAATAGTTTATTGCGCCCTTATTGTATGACCAACAAGGTAAAATTATATGGTCAGCTCAACGACTCCGTCATCAGGTGAATACTTGTTGGAAATGAGCGGTATCAACAAGTCCTTTCCCGGTGTTAAGGCACTTGATAACGTTAATTTAAATGTCCGGCCACATTCTATCCATGCATTAATGGGGGAAAACGGCGCGGGAAAATCAACATTATTAAAATGCCTGTTTGGTATTTATCAAAAAGATGCCGGCACCATTTTATTCCAGGGTAAAGAGATCGATTTTCATTCTGCCAAAGAAGCACTGGAAAATGGTATTTCGATGGTACACCAGGAGTTAAACCTGGTATTACAACGTTCGGTGATGGACAACATGTGGCTGGGGCGATATCCCACCAAAGGCATGTTTGTTGATCAGGACAAAATGTACCGCGAAACTAAAGCGATTTTTGATGAACTGGATATTGATATCGATCCGCGTGCGCGCGTCGGCACATTATCCGTTTCGCAAATGCAGATGATCGAAATTGCTAAAGCGTTTTCCTATAACGCGAAAATTGTGATTATGGATGAACCGACTTCTTCGTTAACCGAAAAAGAGGTCAATCATCTGTTTACTATTATTCGTAAATTAAAAGAACGCGGCTGCGGTATTGTCTATATCTCGCATAAAATGGAAGAGATTTTCCAGTTATGTGATGAAGTCACCGTATTGCGCGACGGTCAGTGGATCGCTACCGAACCGCTGGAAGGGCTGACGATGGACAAGATCATCGCCATGATGGTTGGTCGTTCTCTTAACCAGCGTTTCCCGGATAAAGAAAACAAGCCGGGCGAAGTGATCCTCGAAGTGCGTAACCTGACGTCACTACGCCAGCCATCGATTCGCGATGTCTCGTTTGACCTGCATAAAGGGGAGATCCTCGGTATTGCCGGGCTGGTGGGGGCGAAACGTACCGATATTGTTGAGACATTATTTGGCATTCGCGAGAAATCTGCTGGCACCATTACGTTGCATGGCAAAAAGATCAATAACCATAATGCCAACGAAGCCATTAACCACGGATTTGCACTAGTAACTGAAGAACGCCGTTCAACGGGAATTTATGCCTATCTGGATATTGGCTTTAACTCATTAATTTCCAATATTCGCAACTACAAAAATAAAGTGGGCTTGTTGGATAACTCGCGGATGAAAAGCGATACCCAGTGGGTGATTGATTCGATGCGGGTAAAAACGCCAGGTCATCGGACGCAAATTGGTTCGCTCTCAGGTGGTAATCAGCAAAAGGTGATTATTGGTCGTTGGTTACTGACGCAACCGGAAATATTAATGCTCGACGAACCAACGCGCGGTATTGATGTTGGGGCGAAGTTTGAAATTTATCAGTTAATTGCCGAACTGGCGAAGAAAGGCAAGGGGATTATTATTATCTCCTCTGAAATGCCAGAGTTGTTAGGGATAACAGACCGTATTCTGGTTATGAGCAATGGCCTCGTTTCCGGAATTGTCGATACAAAAACAACAACGCAAAACGAAATTCTGCGTCTTGCGTCTTTGCACCTTTAAGATTAGGGGCTTCCCATGAGTGCGTTAAATAAGAAAAGTTTTCTTACTTACCTGAAAGAGGGCGGTATTTACGTCGTTCTTTTAGTTTTGCTGGCGATTATTATTTTCCAGGACCCAACATTTTTAAGTCTGTTGAACTTAAGTAATATTCTCACCCAGTCATCGGTGCGTATTATTATTGCGCTCGGCGTTGCAGGGTTAATTGTCACCCAGGGGACTGACCTTTCCGCTGGTCGTCAGGTGGGGTTGGCGGCAGTTGTAGCGGCGACGTTATTGCAGTCCATGGATAACGCCAACAAAGTGTTCCCGGAAATGGCGACGATGCCGATTGCGCTGGTTATTCTGATTGTCTGTGCTATTGGCGCGGTTATCGGTTTGATCAACGGCCTGATTATCGCCTATCTCAACGTAACGCCATTTATTACCACTCTCGGCACGATGATTATCGTCTACGGCATCAACTCGCTCTATTACGACTTTGTGGGGGCGTCGCCGATTTCTGGTTTTGATAGCGGCTTCTCCACCTTTGCCCAGGGATTTATTGCACTGGGGAGTTTCCGGCTCTCTTACATCACCTTCTACGCGCTGATTGCCGTGGCGTTCGTTTGGGTACTGTGGAACAAAACCCGCTTCGGTAAGAATATTTTTGCTATCGGCGGTAACCCGGAAGCGGCAAAAGTATCTGGTGTTAACGTCGGCCTGAACCTGCTGATGATCTACGCGCTGTCTGGCGTGTTCTATGCCTTCGGCGGGATGTTAGAAGCTGGACGTATCGGCTCGGCCACCAACAACCTCGGCTTTATGTATGAGCTGGATGCTATCGCGGCGTGCGTGGTGGGCGGCGTATCGTTCAGCGGCGGTGTGGGGACGGTCATTGGTGTAGTGACCGGGGTAATTATCTTTACGGTCATTAACTATGGCCTGACGTACATCGGCGTAAACCCGTACTGGCAGTACATCATCAAAGGGGCGATTATTATCTTCGCCGTGGCGCTGGATTCACTGAAGTACGCGCGTAAGAAGTGATGTGATTGTGGGTATTGCCGGATGCGCCGCATCCGGCAATCGGTGCCAAATGCTGGTTTTACAACGTTACCGGGTGTTCTTTCTCTCCCTTCTTAAACTTCACTTCCCCGAGATCGATACAACTCACCGGGCAAACATGACCGCAAAGCAAACAACCAACGCATTTTTCGGTATTACAATGCGGCGTGCGCGCTTTCTCGTTCCATTCCATCGCCTGATGACCGCCGTCGTAACAGGAAATGTAACAGCGCCCACAGCCAACACATTTATCGAGATTGATATGGGGATAGACGATATAGCTGCGGTCTAAATCTTCTGCCGGAACAATATTATGATTCGCCAGACCCACCATCTCCTGCAACGAGGCAAATCCCTGATCGGCAAGGTAATGCGACAACCCGCTCGCCATATCTTCCACTATCCGATACCCGTACTGCATAATGCCGGTGGTCACCTGCAAGGTTGCCGCGCCGAGCAATAAAAACTCCGCCGCATCTTCCCAGGTTTCAATACCGCCGATACCGCTGATCGGGAAATCGCGCAGCTCTGGATGGGTGCGCATTTGCTGAATAAAGCGCAGGGCGATCGGTTTCACTGCTTTACCGGAATAACCGGAAATACTCGATTTACCGTTGACGATCGGCATACCGATTTTCTGATTAAGATCGATATTGGTGATGGATTTGACGGTGTTAATCGCCGCAATGCCATCTGCGCCGCCGCGTTTTGCCGCCAGCGCCACTTCGCACATATCACCGATATTCGGCGTCATCTTCGCCAGCATTGGCAGCGTGGAACCACGTTTCACTGCCCGACAATATTTTTCTACCAGCTCCGGGCTTTGCCCGACATCGCTACCCATCGCATGGGAGGTCATCTGCGGACAGGAGAAGTTACACTCGATCATATCCGCGCCAGCTTCTTGTACCAGACGCGCCAGCTCTTCCCACTGCTGCTCATTTTCCCCCATGATCGAGGCGATCAATACTTTGTCCGGGTAATCTTCTTTCAGCCGACGCAGTGCGGCCAGATTCTCTTCCAACGGATGTTCAGCAATCTGCTCCATATTTTTGAAGCCGATAAAACCGGTATCTTCTTTCACCAGATGATCAAAACGCGGTGAGACTTCATTAGCGATAAAAAAGCCGATCGTTTTGAACACCACGCCACCCCAGCCGGTGTCGTAGGCTTTGGCGCACATCTCGTAGCAATTGCCAACCGGCGAAGAAGAGAGGCAGAACGGGTTGGGAAACTTCACGCCGCAAAAGGTAATAGAAAGATCTTTCGTTAACATGAGCAAGCTCCCTCTAAATAATGATGAATCGCCTCGGCGGCTTCTTTCCCGGTTTTCACTGCATAAACCACGGTTTTGTCACCCTCAACAATATCGCCAGCGGCAAACAGTTGCGGGTCGCGGGTCTGGTAATTTTGCGTTTCGATGGTGTTGCGCTGTGGTTCCAGTGCGGAAAAAGCGGCAAGTTCGGCATGTTGACCTACAGCGAGAATAATTTTGTCCGCAGCCATCGTCAGTTCGCCCGGTAAACGAACATGTTTAAACGTCACTTTATTGCCGTCTACAGCCAATGGCGTAAAGCCATCGATAATCGATACACCCAATTTTTGAGCGCTGGTGAACTCTTTCTTGCTTGCCGGAAACTCATCTAACTCTTCACGCGCTACGCAAGTTACTGCCTGGCAACCGAGAACTTTCAGCGTGCTGGCAACGTCCATTGCGACATCGCCGCCACCAATAATTAATGCGTTCTGCGGGACGCTGATATCGCCTTGTGCCTGGCGTGCGCGTTGCAGGAAATCGACGGCGATCTCAACATCGCTATGCTCAAACAGCGGCAGGGTGGCCCCGCGCGATAAACCGACAGTCACCAGTACCGCTCGGTTTTCCGCTTTAAGTTGCTCCAGGGGGAGTGTTTTACCAATCTCGCAATTGCACTTAATGGTCACCCCCATTTTTTCGATACGGGCGATTTCTGCATCCAGCACCGATTGCGGCAAACGAAATTGCGGAATGCCATTACGCAGCCAACCACCTGGCTGTGCTTCTTTTTCATAAATAGTGACGTCGTATCCCCGGTTGGTCAGTGTCACACTCGCTTGTAGCCCGGCAGGGCCTGCACCAATAATCGCCACTTTGCCGAGTGTTTTACTACCGGGCTGATAAATCTCCATTCCGGTTTGCTGCTCGAAATCAGTAACAAAACGCTGTAAGCGACCAATATCAATTGGGTCGTCGACACCGGCTCGTGTACAACCGCGCTGGCATAATTTTTCCGTCGGGCATACTCTGGCGCAAACGGCACCGAGCGCGTTATTTTCGCGAATTGTCTCGGCAGCACCTTTAAAATTACGAAAATAAATTGAGCGAATAAATTTTCCCGGATCGGTTTGCGCCGGGCAAGCCTGACTACAGGGCGCGTCGTGACATAATAAACAGCGAGAGGCTTCTTTAATCGCCAGTAAAGGCGTAAAAGCCGGAGTGAGTTCATCCAGATAATTTTGTTGCGGCATGTGATCTTCCTTAATGCTATAGGTAATTAAGGCGAGCGTTTAGTGAATAATAATGTATTGATATTAAGGCTAAGCGTGCGGGGAAATTTAAACTGTGAAAGGATTCACAAATAGCCGCGGTTAAGAATGTGATATCCGCAGCTTATCAGGTGAAGTAATAATTATTCTCAATAATTATCTGGAGAGGGAAATATTAACGATAGAAAATAAGATAAATAATCATGCCAATAGATAAAATTCCGAAACCGCAATACGCCACCATATACGCAAAGAAGAGTCCCGGATTTTTTTCGCGCCAGACATACACCGGTTCCGGCGAATTTTTAACCCGTTTATCAATCGCGCCAGCACGCCAGCCTTTCCACGCTTCGCGAAAACAAAATACAGGGATTAGGAAAAAAACGGCAACGACAAAAAACTGCTGTACATCCATAACTACTTTCCTTGTTTCTTTTGTAATTCAAGTAACTGCTCGGGCGTGACGGCGGGATAGCCCTGCGCATCTTCCGGCACTTGATGCATTGCCGGAATAGGGACCAATGGACCTAAAAAGCGCGGCTCACGTTTAAAAATATAAAGGTCAGCCAGCGCGCCGAAACGGGCGGCAAATTCGCGAATACGGACAGACCACATATCTTTTGGCGATGGTACGGCATAACACTGGGCCTGAATACCCATATGTAAAGCGATAAATAATGCCCGTTCACAGTGAAAACGCTGGGTGATAATAATGAAATCATTAGTATCGAACACTTTGCGCGTGCGTACGATGGAATCCAGTGTTCGGAAGCCCGCGTAATCGAGAACAATATCAGAGGGGTCGACGCCAGCGGCTATTAAATCTTTGCGCATGGTCATCGGCTCGTTATAACTTTGCAACGCGTTATCGCCGCTAAGTAATAGATAGTTCACCTTACCGCTGTTATAGGCATTAATCGCCCCCTGAATACGGTAGCGGTAATACTGATTAATGACTCCGGTGCGATAATACTTTGCTGTGCCAAGCACCACGCCGACCTGACGGTAGGGGAGATCCTGCAACTCGTCGTAGATATAAGGCGCGGTTTTCCAACTCATCCAGCGATCGAGGCCGAGCACAGTCAACAGCAGCAAGCCGATCATGACTAACAGGCTGTAGAACAGACGCTTTAACATGCAGAAGACTCGATCTCGGGAAATTTTTATCAGGCTACTTTACCCGCTGCTTTTGCGCAAGAAACGGTAAACTGTTTGCCGGGATTTTCGACATCAGGAGAGCGCTGACAAGCCTGAGGCAACGCTTATCAGCGTGCCAGACCTGTAGGCCGGACAAGGCGTTCACGCCACATCCGGCACCAGGCTTAAGCGAGAAGAACGCGGTCGATACTGTGACAACCGAGAGCTTTCAGCGTTGCTGAGGTTGCATCCCACTGAATCAACGGCGCATCGGCTTTTTCTGCCAGAACCGCGCGCTGGATATCCGGGTAATCATAACCCTTGAGATTCAACAGAATTAACGCACCCTGCAACGGCGGCAGAGTCGGGTTGAATGCGGCGTTTTCAGCGTAGCTGCCGCTGAAAATACGACCGTCTTTGCATTCCAGCGCTACACCGCTTGGTGACTTACTGTAAGGCATGTGCGAACGGTTTGCCGCGGCAATCGCTGCCTGAGAAAGCGCATCACCAGTGAGCGTAAAGCCGTGATCCTGCTCGTCCATCAGCAGCGTTTTTATCTCCAGATCTTTTGGCCCAAAGGCATCCGGCAGATAGTCACGCAGTGCGTGCGCTTCGCGACCCGGCAGATGAATACGCAGATCCAGACCGCTGTTCAGTTCATTCATAAACTGACGGCAGTGACCACAAGGCGTGTAGTTAACGGTGATGGCCGCGAGAGCTTTCTCACCGCTTAACCAGGCGTGGCTGATAGCACTTTGTTCGGCATGAACAGTTTGCTGCATTGTTGCACCAATAAATTCCATATTGGCACCGAAATACCATGTACCACTCACGCCGCGTGCAATAGCGCCAACGTTAAAATTCGACAATGGCGTACGCGCACAGGCCGCAGCCAGCGGTAGCAGTGCGAAAGCCAACGCGTCTTCGTCCAGCCCGGTTGCGCTCTTAAGCGAAGAGACTTGCTCCCCGGTCAACAAAGCGGGGAAGTACTTGTCTGCCAGAATAGGTTCCAGCGCAGATTGCAAGTTATCCGCAAGTTGGGCAAAAGCAGTTTGAAAACGTGGATGCATGGCGTTGCCTCATAATCATGTAATGGGATAACAGTTTACGAACCTGCTATGGCTTTATATGTGATCTGAATCTCATTAATTATGCAACAAGTGAAACGTACATCAAAAATGCGCGACGCATCGCAAATTTTAGCCCATGACTGCCAGAATAATTGGGAAAAGGAACGGCGCGATCAACGAAGTAATAATCCCGCATAACACCAGCGCCAGCGAACTAAATGCGCCTTCCTGATAATCCAGCTCGGCGCAGCGCGCCGTACCGAGGGCATGGGAAGCTGTCCCCATCGCCAGACCGCGCGCCGCTTTGGTACGAATACGCATCGCATTAAGTAACGTATGACCAAAGACCGCGCCGAGGATCCCGACGAAAATGACACAAACTGCGCTGATTGCCGGAATACCGCCAATACTGCCGCCGACAGCCATCGCAATTGGCGTAGTGACCGATTTCGGTAATATTGACGCAGCAATTTCCGGTGAAGCCCCCATCAACAATGCCACGCAAGTCCCAGTCACCATCGCTACCACGCTGCCGATAAAACAGATGGTGATGATTGATTTCCAGCGTGCGCGGATCTGATGCAACTGTTCATATAAAGGATAGGCCAGCGCGACGACCGCCGGTTGCAGCAGATCGTTTAGCACTTCGCTACCTTTAAAGTAGCTGTCGTAAGAGATGCCGGTTAGCATTAAAAAAGGAATGATCACCACCATTGCCACCAGCAACGGGTTAAGCAAGGGAAACTTATACCGCGCCGCCAGCTTGCGGGCGGCAAAAAAGACAATCAACGTCAGCGGTAATGACCACCAGATATTTGCCATCATTCTTCTGATCCTTTCTGACCTACGACTTTACGTTCACCGTGCACCAGTTGAGAACTCCAGCTCACCACCAGAAAAACCACCAGCGTACTGACTGCACAGGAAACCACTACCGGGCCAAACTGCGCGCGTAGTAAATCAAAATATTGCATTACGCCTACGCCAATCGGCACAAACAATAGCGCCATATAGCGAATTAAAACGTAACACCCCGGATTGACCCACTTCGCCGGAAGAATTTGCAAGGCCAGCAGGACAAACAGGATCAGCATCCCGATAATGCTGCCCGGAATGGTTACCGGTAGCAGGGATGCAATGAAAATGCCTGCATACAGGCAGGCATAAATCAGGACGAAAGCGCGTAAATATTGCCAGATAATGTTCAGTGTCTTACTCATAATCAACACCCCAGATGAGATTGATTCATCATACAATTAATTCATAAAATGTGCTACAGATCACATTAAGAATTCATCGCTATTTTTCGCGCCTGGGTATGACGATGTGAGCAGCGAACTCAGGCAAATCTGCTTTTTCGCAACAGAAAGTGTGTTTGCCATAGATCAAGCATAGAGAGGGATTGCAGCTTTGCAGCAATCTCACTCGGCAGACCTTTAATCCGCTGACCGGAGGCGCTAACATAGCGCCTCATTTTTTTGCGGGTGATGATATGCGTGTGTTACTGGCGCCAATGGAGGGGGTACTTGACTCTCTGGTGCGCGAATTGCTGACCGAAGTTAACGACTACGATCTGTGCATCACTGAGTTTGTTCGCGTGGTGGATCAACTGCTGCCGGTAAAAGTTTTTCATCGCATTTGTCCTGAGCTACAAAACGCCAGCCGTACTCCTTCAGGTACGCTGGTGCGTGTACAGTTGCTGGGGCAGTTCCCGCAATGGCTGGCAGAGAACGCCGCCCGTGCGGTGGAATTAGGTTCCTGGGGCGTGGATCTTAACTGCGGCTGCCCGTCGAAAACGGTTAACGGCAGCGGTGGTGGGGCAACGTTACTGAAAGATCCCGAACTCATCTACCAGGGCGCGAAAGCGATGCGCGAAGCCGTACCGGCGCATTTGCCCGTCAGCGTGAAAGTGCGTTTGGGCTGGGACAGTGGCGAGAAAAAATTTGAAATTGCCGATGCTGTTCAACAGGCTGGTGCTACGGAGCTGGTGGTGCATGGGCGGACAAAAGAGCAGGGGTACCGCGCGGAGCATATTGACTGGCGGGCGATTGGCGAGATTCGCCAGCGGCTGAATATTCCGGTAATTGCCAATGGTGAAATCTGGGACTGGCAGAGTGCGCAACAATGCATGGCTATCAGCGGCTGCGACGCGGTGATGATTGGGCGCGGGGCGCTCAATATTCCCAACCTGAGTCGGGTGGTGAAATATAACGAACCGCGAATGCCATGGCCGGAGGTCGTTGCATTGCTGCAAAAGTATACCCGTCTGGAGAAACAGGGGGATACCGGGTTATATCACGTCGCGCGGATTAAGCAGTGGTTGAGTTATTTACGTAAAGAATATGATGAAGCAACGGGATTATTTCAGCATGTGCGGGTGTTGAATAATTCCCCTGATATTGCAAGGGCTATTCAGGCAATTGATATAGATAAGCTGCGATAATAGTGGAATCGCAGCTTATCAGAGACAATGAATCGCTTATTCAGCTTCATCATCTTGTTGCGCTCCTTTCATGAGCTAAGCCACATATTGCCACTGGCGCAAGGAGCGCGCAGGGGGAGGACAATCGCCTCCTCCCCCTGCACCCCCGGGCTC